>NZ_BAAAIZ010000068.1:0-38585 GCF_039526425.1 Streptomyces thermospinosisporus | reverse complement strand
GCACCTCCTCCACCAGGAGCACGTCACCGTCCTCAACCAGACCCCGTCCATGTTCCGCGAGCTGGTCGATCGGGCAGTGCAGTCCTCCGCCCCCGCGTTGCCCGCTCTGCGTTGGGTGATCTTCGGTGGGGAGGCGCTGGAGACCAAGCACGTGACGGCCTGGTTCCAGCACTACGCCACCCCCGCCACCCGCCTGGTCAACATGTACGGCATCACCGAAACCACCGTCCACGTCACCTACCAGGACATCACCCCCGACCACCTCACCCACGGCAGCCGCCTGCCCGCAGGACGCCCCCTGCCCGGCTACCACCTCTACCTCCTCGACCCACACGGCAACCCCGTACCCACCGGCGTCCCCGGCGAGATCCACGTCGCCGGCGGCGGACTCGCCCGCGGCTACCTCCACCGCCCCGCCCTCACCGCCGAACGCTTCCCCGCCAACCCCTACGGCCCACCCGGCCACCGCATGTACCGCACCGGCGACATCGCCCGCTGGCTCCCCGACGGCACCCTCCAACACCTCGGCCGCACCGACGACCAAGTCAAAATCCGCGGCTACCGCATCGAACTCGGCGAAATCGAAACCGCCCTCCTCACCCACCCCCACATCCGCGAATGCGTCGTCACCGCCCACCAGACACCCGACGGCCACCGACGACTCATCGCCTACACCGTCCCCCACCCCCACACCAACCCCACCACCACCGAACTCCGCACCCACCTCACCCACACCCTCCCCGACCACATGGTCCCCGCCCTCTTCATCCCACTCGACCACCTCCCCCTCACCCCCAGCGGCAAAATCAACCGCCGCGCACTCCCCGAACCGACCGTCCAGTCCGAGCAGCTCGACACCGAGTACACGGCGCCCCGCAACTGGACAGAAGAGGCGCTGACCGCCATCTGGGCCGAAGTCCTGGGCGTGGAGAAGGTCGGCATCCACGACAACTTCTTCGAACTCGGCGGCGACTCCATCCTCTCCATCCAGGTCATCTCCCACGCCCGCCAGGCCGGGATGCACCTGACGTCGAAGCAGGTGTTCGTCCACCAGACCGTCGCCGAGCTGGCGGCCGTCGTGCGGCGCACGGAGGCCGATGCGCCGGCCGCCGGGGATCACCCGCGCCAGACGTCGGGCCGGGTCGAACTCACCCCTGTTCAGCGGTGGTTCTTCGCCGGGCACACGAGGCATCCCGACCACTACTCAATGTCCGTCCATGTCTGTCTGGCACCGGAGACGGATCCATCCGTGCTGGAGCGTGCGCTCGCGGCGGTGGTCGACCACCATGACGCGCTGCGCATGCGGTACTCGGACGACGGCGCCGGCGGCTGGGTCCAGGAGTACGGCGATCGTCCCGGCGGACTTCTGTCGGTCCGGGACCTGACGGCGGTGGAGGACTGCGAGCAGGCGCTGCACGACGCCGCGTCGCAGGCCCAGGGCGCGCTGGATCTGCGCCGGGGCGCCCTGGTGCGGGGAGTCTTCCTGCGCATGCCGGACGGGGCGCTGCCCCGGCTCTTCCTGGCCGTGCACCACCTGGGCATGGACGGCGTGTCCTGGCGGATCGTCCTGGAGGACCTGGCCATCGCGTACGGGCAGCTCGCCGACGGCCGCGCCGTGGACCTGGGCCCCCGGACCAGCAGCTACCAGCGGTGGGCCGAGCGCCTGGCCGAGCATGTCCGCTCCGGCGGTTTCGACCACGAGATCGCGTACTGGCGCAAGGCCGCCTCCGGGCCCATGGAGATTCCGTGCGACGGGCCGGCGACCGGCACGTACGGCGAGGTCACCGTGGAGTCCTCGGTGCTGGACCGGTCCGTGACTCAGGCGCTGCTCCAGCGTGCGCCCGGTGCGTTCCGCACCCGGATCAACGATGTGCTGCTGGCCGCGCTGGGCAGGGTCCTGCGGGACTGGACGGGTGCGCCGGTCACCGTGGCCCTCGAGGGCCACGGCCGCGAGGAGCTGTTCGACGACGTGGACCTGTCCCGTACGGTCGGCTGGTTCACCACGATCCATCCCGTCGTCCTCGACGTCCCGGAGGGTTCCTGGACGGCGGCGCTCAAGGCCGTCAAGAAGATCCTCCGCAAGCTGCCCGGGCGCGGGATCGGCTACGGCGCTCTGCGCTATCTGTCCGAGCCGGGGAGCGCCGCCCACACCGCCCTGGCCGCGGCCCCGCATCCGCGGATCAGCTTCAACTACCTGGGCCAGTGGGACGGTTCGGCCGACGGCGCCGGCGGTCTGATCCGGGACCGGCTGGACGGTCTCGGGGCCGACCAGGCGCCCGGCGAGACCCGCCCGCACCTGATCGACGTCGTCGCCGCCGTGAGCGACGGCGAGTTGCGCGTCGACTGGCTGTACGCGCCGTCCGCCCACACGCCCGACACCGTCCGCCGGCTGGCGGACGGCTTCTCCAACGCCCTGCGGCAGATCGCCGCCGAGGCCGGTAACTGACCACCACCGGAAGGCTTTGCTGTGGCTCGCTATGTGCTGAGTGATGTCGAGAGGAACGAAGTGGCCGCCGTGGCGGACGGGTTCCTCGCCACCCACCCCAACTGGGCACCGCTGGAGTACGCGGACGACATCCGCGTCGAGGCGGAGCGGCTTCCCCTGGGAGTACGGCGGTTCCTGGTGTCGTCCCGTGCCGCCGAGGACGCCACCATCGTGCTCGGGAACCTGCCGGTCGACGAGAATCTCGTGCCGACCCCGCCCAGCTGGGAGATCGCGGAGAAGGAGGCCGCCGCCGTCCGCGAGGAGCTGGTGCTGCTGCTCGTCGGGTCGGTGCTGGGTGAGCCGTTCGGCTGGGTCAACCAGCAGAACGGCCGCCTCGTCCACGACATCTGCCCGTCCCGGGGGCAGGAGAACTCCCTGACCAGCGCGAGCAGCGAGCAGCAGCTCACGCTGCACACGGAGGACGTGTTCCACTCCTGCCGGGGTGACTACGTGGCGCTGATGTGTCTGCGCAACCCCGACGCCGTGGGCACCACGGTGGCGCTGGTGGAGTCCGTGGAGTTCCCCGAGCCGATACGGCGGATCCTCCACCAGGACCGCTTCAGGTTCTTCCCGGACGACTCCCACCACGTGGTGCCGCAGCACAGCGTGGAGCGTCCGTCGGCCCTTCAGGACCGCCCCCACGAGGTGGCGTCCGTGCTGTTCGGCCCCGAGGGGGCGCCGTATCTGCGGATCGACGCGGACTTCACCGAGGCGCTGCCCGGAGACGCCGAGGCCGAGGCCGCCCTCCGGGAGGCCGCCGGCCTGCTGGCCGCTGCCGCCCAGCGGGTGGTCCTGAGCCCCGGCGACGCCGTGTTCATCGACAACCACCGGGCCGTCCACGGACGCGACACGTTCACGCCCCGCTACGACGGGACGGACCGCTGGCTCAAGCGCACCAGCCTGGTCCGCGATCTGCGGCGCACCTATGTGCGGACGAAGACGCGTGCGCGGCTGCTCGGCTGATGCCGCCCGGCATGAAGCGGCAGCGCGGCGGGTTCACGCTGCTGTGGGTGGCATCGGCCCTCGGCGAGTTCGCCTACAGCACGTCCTTGATCGTGCTGCCGCTCATCGTGCTGGCGCTGACCGGCTCCCCCTCGCAGGCGGGCGTCATCGGCTTCGTCGACGCGACGGCGCTGCTCCTGGCGGGCCTGCCCGCCGGGGCCGTCGCCGACCGGTACGACCGGCGGACCGTCATGCTGTGGTGCCAGTCCGCGCTGGTGACGGTGTTCGGCCTGCTGGCCCTGCTGCTGTGGGCGGGCGCCGCGTCGCTGCCGGCCCTGGTGGCGCTGGCCCTGCTCAACGGGGCGGCGACCGCTGTGGCGATGGCGGCGGGAGAGGCGATGATCCCGAGCCTCGTGGCTCAGGAGAAGCTCTCCGACGCGGTGGCGATGAACGCCGCGCGGACCTATGCCGGCCAGCTGGCCGGCACGTCCGCCGGTGGGTTCCTGCTGGCGCTGAAGAACGCGTTTCCGTTCGCCGTCGGCTGCCTGGCGCACCTCGCGGGGCTGGTCCTGCTGCTGTTCCTGAAGCGGCCGCCGGCCGCGGGCACACCGGCCGAGCGGCCGGTGCTCAGCGGACGGGGTCTGCTGGAGGGGGTCCGCTTCATCGCCGCTCACCGCTTTCTGCGCGTGGGACTGATGTGCGCGACGGCGACGAACTTCTTCTTCGGCGTCATCTACTTCGTCGTCATCGCCTCCGCGCGGACCAGCGGCATGGCCACCGGCCTCATCGGTGTGATGGCGGCGCTGCTGGGCGTCGGCGGTCTGCTGGGCTCCCTGGCTGCTCCCCTGCTCCAGCGGGTTCTCACCGGTGCCCGGCCCATCCACGTCGTGCTGTGGACGTTCGCCGTGCTCACGGCGGGCATCGCGGTGCTGCCGGGCGCCTGGACACCAGGGGTCCTGCTCGGTGCCATCGCCTTCGCGGCGCCGACGGCGAACGCCTGCTTCACCACCGCCCAGCTGATGATCACGCCGGACAGCCACCGCGGGCGGGTGGTGAGCGTGGTGGCCCTCGCCAGCGGTGCCGGCGGGGCCGTCGCTCCCCTGGCCGGCGGCATCGTGCTGGATCTCGCGGGCCGGCAAGCCGGCCTGCTCGGCTGCGCGGCCGTGATGGCGGTCGTCGCCCTGTTCTCGACGCTCAGCCCGGCGCTGCGCGACGTTCCGGAACCCGGCGCGGGAGCACCCGCGCGGCCGCTGCCCGACGCCGACGGCGCTCCGGGGGACAGCGGGCGCCACGCCCCGTCCGATCCGGCCGCCGACCTGCAATCGGCCACCGTCCCTCCTCCCTCCGTCCGCTGACAGACAGAGACATCCACGATGACCCTTGATGCGACAGCCCCCGGTCCGGCCCCTGTGGATCTGGGCGACCCCGATCTCTACACCACCGATGCCCGCTTCACCATGTGGGAGGAGTACACCCGGTCCGACGCGAAGATCTGGAGCGGTCCCGGCCGGTCCCCCTCCGGCTTCTGGTCGGTCTTCTCCCACCGCGACGTCACCGCCGTCCTCTCTCCCAAGGCACCGTTCACCTCCGAGTACGGGATGATGATCGGCTTCGACGCCGAGCACCCCGACAACTCGGGCGGCCGGATGCTGGTGGTGAGCGAAGGCGACTGGCACTCCACGCTGAAGCGGCTCATCGGCCCCTTCCTCTCGCGGCTGCGCGCCCCCGAACTCCAGTCGGTGCTGCACCAGGAGGTGCGCGACATCGTCCGCCGGCTGCGGTCGCAGGACTCCACCGACATCGCCCGGGGCATCGGACCCCGGCTTCCGGCAGCCGTCGTGTGCGAGATCATCGGCGTGCCGCTGAGCGAGCGGGAGCAGCTGATCGAGCTGACCAACCACGCCTTCGGCGGCGAGGAGAGCAGCTTCGACAGGATGACCCCGGCCGAGGCCCACACGGAGATCCTCTTCTACTTCCACGATCTGATCGAGCGGCGCCGCCGGCAGCCCGGCTCCGACCTGGTGAGCGCACTGCTCGAGGACGGGCGGCTCAGCACCGAGGACGTGCTGGTCAACTGCGACAACGTGCTGATCGGCGGCAACGAGACCACCCGCCACTCGATCACCGGCGCCTTCCATGCCCTCCAGGCGTTCCCGGACACCCTGGACGCGCTGCACGCGGATCCCGAACTCGCCGCCCCCGCCGTGGAGGAGGTGGTGCGCTGGACGTCCCCGGCCGCGCACGTGCTGCGGGTGGCGACCGAGGACTGCGAGATCGGCGGCCAGGAGATCCTCAAGGGACAGCCGGTGGTGGCGTGGCTGTCCGCCGCCAACCGCGACGAGCGGCTCTTCCCCGACCCGCACCGGTTCGTCCCGGACCGCAGGCCCAACCGCCACCTGGGGTTCGGCAACGGCCCCCACCACTGTCTCGGCGCCGCCCTGGCCCGACTGGAACTGCGGGCCCTGTTGCAGGAGTTGGCGGCCGAGGCCCGTCGGGTGGAACTGGCCGGGGAGGTGCGGTGGATGCGCTCCAACCTGGTACAGGGCTACAGCAGCCTCGAGGTGTCCGTCGACTGGCGCTGACCCTTCACCTCGCCGCGCCCCGGCGAGACCCAGCAAGAGAGACGATCGGAGTTTCCCGTGCCCCTCCCCTCCCCCTCGCCGTATCTGACCTGCCACACCCGGCCCGAACACCCGGAGCGCCGCCTGGTCTGCTTTCCGCACGCGGGCGGCGCGGCCAGCTTCTTCCGTCCGTGGTCCCAGTACGCGGACCCCGCCACGGAGTTGCTGGCCGTGCAGTACCCGGGCCGCGAGAACCGCTTCCGGGAAGCCCTGATTCCCACGATGGACCCGCTGGCCTCGGCCGTCACCGAGGCGCTGCTGGCCCTGCCGCCGCTGCCCACGGTGCTCTTCGGTCACAGCATGGGTGCGGCCGTCGCCTACGAGACGCTTCTGCGTCTTCAGCAGGCGGGTGCCGGCCACTTCACGCGCCTCTGCGTGTCCGGCAAGTCTCCCGACGGTGCCGCGGGCCGGGCCGTACGGACGGACGAGGAGGTGGTCGAGGCGGTCAGGTCCCTGGGCGGCACCCACGCCGCCGTCCTCGACGACCCGGACCTGCGGGAGCTGCTCCTGCCGGCGATCCGCAACGACTACCGCCTGATCGACGGTTACCGCCGCCGGGCCGACGCCCCGCTGCTGCGCGCCGATGTCCACGCCCTCACGGGCGACCGGGACCCGCAGGTCACTCCGGAGCAAGCGGCGAGATGGGGGGCGCTGGCGTCGGGTTCGTTCACCCTCACCGTGCTGGAGGGTGATCACTTCTATCTGGTGCCGGCCGCCGAGCGGGTCGCCCGGCTCGCCATGGAACCGGCACAGTCTGTTCCGGTTTAGTGGCATGCCCGGCGTGGAGGCAGCAAGCAGAAAAGCCGGGGGTGCGTCGGATGTCCTGAGACCGGCCGTGAGCGGACCCTCTTCTCATGAAGCGAAACCGGTCGGTACTCATCCTGATTCTGACGCTGTTCTGCGTCGGGGCCCTGTGCTCCGGCACCGTGCCGCCACCGGAGACCCGTGCGCTGCGGGCGGCGGAGCGCGTCGCCCGCCCCCTGCGCACCACGGAGCCCCGCGGCGGACTGACGGACCTGCGGCCGCTGGGGCGCATGGTGGGCGACGCGAAGGTGGTGGGGCTCGGAGAGGCGACGCACAGCTCGCACGAGTTCTTCACTCTGAAACACCGCATCCTGCGCTACCTGGTGGAGCAGAAGGGATTCCGCACTTTCGCCCTGGAGACGAGCTGGAGCACCGGCCTCCGGCTGGATGCGTACATACGGACGGGAGTGGGTGACCCGCGGCGCATCATGCGGGAGGAGTTCCAGGACACCTACGGTTGGTGGAACACCGAGGAGTACCTCGACCTCATCGAGTGGATGCGCGCGTACAACGCCGGACACCCGGACGACCCGGTGCGCTTCATGGGCGACGACTTCGCCTATGCGGGCCCCGAGCAGTACGACAGGGTGCTGCGGTACGCGGGCCGCCATCGACCGGACCTCCTGCCGCGGCTCACCGCGCTCTACCGGGGGCTGCGCCCCACCACGTCCGCTGGGGCCTACATGAAGGCGTATCTGGCCTGCCCCCTGGCCGAGCGGCGCGCGATGGCCGACCGTGCGGAGGCGGCGCTGTCCCTGCTCGCCCGGCAGCCGGTCCCCGCCGGCGCGACGGAGGACGCCCACGCCTGGGCCGTGCAGCACGCCCGGGCCCTGGCGCAGACCGCGCGCGGATACGCCTTCGACTTCGACGCCCCGGAGCAGCTGCGGGCGTCGATGCGCTATCGCGACCGGCTGATGGCGGACAACGTCGCCTGGTGGCAGGCCCGGACCGGCCACAAGGTCGTCCTGTCGGCGCACAACAGCCATGTCTCCTACCGCACCTCCGACCCGCGCTATCCCCGGATGCAGGGCGCGTTCCTGAGGGAACGCCTGGGCAAGGACTATGTGAGCGTCGCCATGACGTTCGGCAGCGGCTCCTTCAATGCGACCGGCCCCGACGGCAGGGCTCGCGTCCACACGGTGGAAACCGCACCGGACCACAGCACCGAACGCTTCCTCGACCGCGTCCGTCCCGGCGACTACCTCATGGATCTGCGCACCTCCCCGTCCCCGGCCCACGAGTGGCTGAGCACTCCCCGCCCCACTCGCAGCATCGGAACGTCCTACCCGGAGCGCCTCCACAGCATCGCTCCCACGGCGTCCCACGACCTCCTCATCCACCTTCACCACGTCACGCCGGCGCGCCTGCTGGCCCCTCCGAGCTGACTCACGAGGAGACACATTGCGTGACTCGACACTCACCCTCGGTCCGCATCGAGGGCCTCGAAGAGGGCCGGCGGCCGGTGCCCGACCCGTCGACTTGCCTGCTCCTGCATCATGGGAAGTGCGGAAGACACTGCGACGACGACTGTGACTTCGGAGAGGTTGGCATGTCCGACAAAGGCAGTGTGGCCGCTGCGCGTAGCGCCTACGGCACCCCGGCCCCGTGCGTGCTGCTCAAGCACGGCGAGATCTTCCTCAAGGGCCGCAACCGCCACCGGTTCACCGAGCAGCTGCACGACAATCTGCGGTACGCGCTGCGCGGGATCGGCGGCTCGACATGGATCAAGACCGCCCGGAACGTGACCGTCATCGGCGGGGAGGTGCCCCAGGAGGCCCTGGTGGAGCGGGCCCGCAGGGTGATCGGCTTCAGTTCGGTGGAGCCGGCCGTGCGGGTGCCCAGCGATCTGGACGCCATCACGGCGGCGGCAGTCGACGTGCTGCGCGGGTCCCGCGAGGGCACCACCTTCGCCGTACGGACCAAGCGGCGGGACAAGCGGTTCCCGCTGAGCTCGTTCCAGGTCGACGCCCACCTCGGGGCCGTGCTGCTTGATCAGGTTCCGGGGCTCCGGGTGGACCTGGACCAGCCGGACGTCACCCTGGCCGTGGAGATCGACCGCAAGGAGACCTACCTGTCCTGGCGGCGGCTCCCGGGCTTGCGCGGACTGCCCGTCGGCTCCAGCGGCCGGGCGCTGGTGCTGCTGTCCGGGGGCTACGACTCCCCCGTGGCCGCCCACCGGGCCATGCGGCGGGGCCTGGCCTGCGACTTCGTGCACTTCACCGGCGCGCCGTACACCAACCCCTCGTCGGTGTACAAGGCGTACGCGCTGGCCCGTGAGCTGAACCGCTACCAGCAGCCCGGGTCCCTGTATGTGATCGCCCTCGGCAAGGCGCAGAAGCAGCTCGCCGTGGCCGGGGCCGGCCGGCTGCAGGTGGTGGCCCAGCGGCGGCTGATGGTGCGCACCGCGTCCGCGCTGGCCGCCCGTACCGGCGCCGAGGCGCTGGTGACGGGTGACAGCCTGGGACAGGTGGCCAGCCAGACGCTGGCCAACATGGTCGCCGTGGAGGAGGCGGCGGACCTGCCGGTGCTGCGGCCGCTGATCGGCTGGGACAAGCAGGAGATCATCGACGAGGCGACCACCATCGGCACCGCGGGTATCTCGGTCCTGCCCGACGAGGACTGCTGCAGCCTGCTGACCCCGCCCCGGGTCAGCACCCGTGCCCGCCTCTCCCAGCTGCACTCCGTGGAGAAGCGGCTCGACCTGGAGGAAGCGGTCGAGGCGATGGTGGACTCCGCCCAGGTGTTCTCGCCGGTGGCGGACGAGGCCCCCTCGGACACCGGGGACCGGTGCCCGGCACCGGCGTGACACGAGGACCCTCTCATCCGGCCGTGCGGCGGCCCCATCCGGCCGTGCGGCGGCGCGGCGGGTGAAGGCGTACAGGCCGAGAATGCCGGGGCAGGGCGCCACGCCGGGACGCCCGCCCGTACCCGGGCGGCGCTGTCCTCCGTGGCGCCCGCATCGGGCGCCCGCATCGTTGACCAGCCCCAGCCACACCGGCCGGGCCCCAGCCACACCGGCCGGGCCCCGGCCGCCCGCCTCCGCCCGGCGGGGAGGGCTGCACGACCATGACATCGGCCTGGTCGCACCCGCGCACCCGCGCACCGGCGCGCCGCAGGTGACGGATGACGTTTCTCCCGGCCGGTCGGCTCACGGCAGTGCGAAAGGGAGATCCATTCCGGCAAGGGCCCCGGGGCAGGGGCACCTCCGCTGCTCCGGCAGCCGCCGTACCGTCTCCAGCACGATCTCCCGCATCCGGGCGGAGTTGCGCGCGAACACCGCGAAGACCTCCTCCTGCTGAACGCTCTCACCGGCGTCCAGGCCCGCGTCGAAGTCGGTGACCAGGGCGATCGCCGTGTAGCACAGGGCGAGTTCCCGGGCCAGTACGGCTTCCGGATGCCCGGTCATGTTGACCAGCGACCAGCCGTTCGACGCGAACCACCGGGATTCGGCACGGGTGGAGAACCGGGGGCCCTCGACGACCACCATGGTGCCCCCGTCGTGCGCATCGGTGCCCATGGCCACCGCGCCCTCGAGGACGGCGTCGCGTCCGGCGGGGCAGTACGGGTCGGCGAAGGGCACGTGCAGCGCCCTTTCGTCGAAGAAGGTCTGCGTCCGCCCGCTCGTACGGTCCACCAGCTGATCGGGGACGACAACGGCACCGGGACCGTGGTCCCGGCTCAGCGACCCCACCGCGCACGGAGCGAGCACCTGGCGCACGCCGAGCGAGCGCAGCGCCCACAGGTTGGCCCTGTAGTTGATGCGGTGCGGCGGGTGGGCGTGGGTACGACCGTGGCGCGGCAGGAACGCCACCCGGCGCCCGGCCACCGCGCCGACCGCGACGGTGTCGGACGGTGCACCGTAAGGTGTGTCGACGGTGATCTCCTCGGCCTCTTCGAGCAGCTGGTAGAAGCCGCTGCCGCCGATGACGCCAAGAGTCGGCGCGGCCTGCGTCGTCGCGGTCATGGGGGTGTTCCTCCGGGGGATGCGGCACGGTTGCGCGTCAAGGTGGTCAGCGGTCTTCCGGATCGTCACCGAGGCGGGCCAGCAAGCGGGCCACCGCGGTGTGGGTCGGCGAGTGGAACGCCTTGACGTAGCCGAAGCGCCGTTCCTGGGTGCAGCCCCGGGACAGCTTGGTGCTCTCGGAGGCGACGGCGTAGTCGAGTGTGGTCGCGCCGATCCGGCCGGCGTGCTCCACCGGTTCGTAGAAGCAGAGGGCGAAGTACAGCGGCAGCTTGCCCTGCCAGTCGTAGTCGTAGCCGGTCAGCCGGATGTACAGGCGCGTGCCCCGGCGGACGACCAGGGAGAAGCCGCGCACCGCGCCGTCTGGGGAGCGGGCGGTGATGACCTCGGCGGCATCACCGCAGTGCGTGGCGTGCAGGTGCAAGGTGCGGCTCATCGCCTCGGGGGTGTAGGCGTGCCCGTACTTCTCGCCGTGCTTCAGCAGCAGCGGCACGAGTTCCCCGGTCAGCGCGGGGGTGAGAGGCTCGACCTCGAAGCCGACACCGGCCACCTCCAGACGGCGGCGCTCGTAGCGCACCTTACGCCGGCGGTCGCTGGGAAGCAGGCGCAGATAGTTCTCGAAACCCGGCCCGGGCAACCGGAGGGTGGAGTAGTGGGCGGTGGGGACCTCGGCGTAGCCGCGCTCGCGCAGCACCTCGCGGAGCGCGGTGTCGGCGGCGGCGACGAAGAGGAAGGCGGAGCTGGCTGCGCCGGCGGCGCGGGCATCGTCCTCGCCGGCGGCGACCAGTTCGGTGATCAGCTGCCGGCGCCTGTGCTCAGGGACCCCGGCTGCCGTGACGAGCGCAGTGTCCGGCACCCGGCGGCCGCCGAAGAGCCGGGTGGGCAGCAGCGTGTCCACGGCTCGCGCGGTGTGCTCGTCCGGTTCGACGCCTCCTGCAGCGGCGAGCATGCGTACGGTCCGGTCGACGCGCATGAACGGCCAGGGCTCCGAGGAGGCGTCCAGCGGGTAGCAGGTCAGGCCCGCCTCGGCGCCGCCGTGTCCGCCTGCCAGGTAGTAGCGGGGCGGGAGGTTGGTCTGTTCGCTCTCGAGCGCCAGCCACCCCGGTGAGCGGAAGAGGTCGTCGGGCGGGACGACGGCGTCCCAGCCCTTCGCGCGTGCTTCGGCCAGACTCTCCGTCACCCGTACGGTCATGCCTGGCCTCCTCGGTCCGGGTTCGGGCAGGTGGCGGCCAGGCTGTCGCCGGACAGGAGTGCCGCGGTGACCATGGCCTGAACCTGGTGGCGGGCCTGGGTGAGGTAGAAGTGCCCGCCGTCGAACACCTCGACGGCGCACTCCCCCTCGGTCAGTTCGGCCCAGTCCGCGAGCGAACGCGGAGGCACCAGGGCGTCCGCTGCGCCGCCCAGCGCGGTGACCGCGCAGGTCAGCGGGGCGCGCGGAATCCACTCGTAGGTCTCGTACGCGGCGAAGTCGGCGCGCAGGGCGGGAAGCATCATGCGCATCAGCGCGCTGTCCTGCCACACCTCGTCAGGTATGCCCTGATAGGCGCGGCGGACCTCGGTGAGGAACTCGTCGTCGGGGAGGTGCGCGACGGGCGGCTCCTCCACCAGCCGGTGCGCGGGCGGACAGGCGGAGACGAACAGCCGGCGGGGCTGGACGGGGAGCCGCCGGGCCGTCTCGTAGGCGACGAGTGCTCCCATGCTGTGCCCGAACAGGGCGAAGGGCAGGTCGAGCAGATCCACGCAGGCGCGGACGACACGCTGGGCGATGACGGTGATGTCGTCGAGCGGCAGCTCGGCCAGGCGTGCCTCCCGTCCCGGCAGATGCACCAGGCACAGCTCCACGTCCTCCGGCAGCTCGGACACCCAGTGCGCGTAGGAGGACGGTCCCGCCCCCGCGTGCGGGACGCAGAACACCCTTGCCCGGGCCCCGGGCCGCGGCCGCGGGCGCTTGATCCATGCCGATGCCGTCATGCGAAGACCCTCGCTTTCGTTCCTGAGGTCAGACCGGCGAGCACCGAACACAGCCGCGAGAGCTCGTCCTCGCTGTTGTAGTAGTGGACGGAGATCCTCAAGAGGCGGCTGAGGCCGCGCTGTTGCATGTCGTGACAGGCTGCGTTGTCGAGGCACACCCAGCTGTTGATCCCGGCACGCAGCAGTTCGGCGCGCACCTGGAAGGGGTCCAGGTGCGCGAAGGTGACGGCGATGTTGCCGCAGCGCTCCACGCCCCGGTCCTGCACCGTGACACCCGGCACCCCGGCCAGGTCGGCGCGCAGGCCCGAGGCCAGGGAGCGGATCCTCTGCCAGGTGCGTTCCACTCCCCAGTTGCGGGCGTAGTCGACGGCCACCCCGAGCCCTATCCGGGCAGCGGCGTTGGCCTCCCAGGTCTCGAACCGGCGCGCGCCCGGGGCGAGCCGGTACCTCCCCGCGTGCCACTCGACGCCGTCCAGCCCGAGCACCGCCGGTGTGAGGCGTGGGGCGACGTCGCGTGCGACATAGAGGAAGCCCGTGCCGCGCGGGCCGCGCAGATACTTGCGGCCGCAGCCGACCAGCAGGTCGCAGCCGAAGTCCTGGACGTCCACCGGGAGCTGGCCCACCGACTGGCAGGCGTCCACGAGGAACAGCGCCTCGGTCCTGCGCACCGCTTTGCCGACCTCGGCGACCGGGTTCACCAGACCGTCATGCATGGGCACATGCGCCATGGCCACGAGCTTCACCCGCTCGTCCAGGCAGTCCTCCAGCGCGGCTGCGTCCACCAGACCGTCGTCGTCGACCGGCAGGAACTCGAGGGAGACGCCGGTGCGTTCGGCGAGGTGGAGCAGCGAGATGTGGTTGCTGCCGTACTCGACGGGTGACAGCAGCACCCTGTCCCCGCGTCGCAGCGGGACGCTGGACAGGGCCATGCCCCAGGCACGGGTCGCGCTGTCCAGGACGGCGATCTCGTCCGGCTCGGCGTTCAGCAGCGCGGCGAGAGCGTCATGGGCCCGGCCGACCGCTTCCTGGGAGCGCTCGGCCGCCTCGTAGGCGCCCACGGTGCTCTCCAGGGCGAGGTGACGGGTCATCGCCTCGGTCACCACGTGTGGGGCGAGACTCGCGCCCGCATTGTTCAGGTGCACGACATGGGCGACGCCCGGGGTGTCGGCGCGAGCCCTGGCAAGGTCGAATGGCATCGGTTGGGTCACCTGTCTTCGGCGGGTGTCTTCACGAGACGCCTCTGGTGGAGGTCCCGGGAGCGCTGTGCGCAGCGCGGGGCGTCGTGCCGCATCAGCCGGCGAGGTAGCGCAGCGCCTCCTCGGCGCCGTCGCCGTCGTCCGTCCCGTGCGCTGCGGCGCTCGCCCAGCAGACCTGTGCGAGGTCGGACAGAGTGGAGCAGCCCCACAGGTCGGTCATGGGCAGCTTGTGCCCCAGCGCGCCCTCCAGCCGGGCCACGACCTCCAGCAGGGCGAGCGAATCGCAGCCGACAGCGAGCAGTTCGTCGTCGTCCTGCGGCGCGGGCTGGTCGGTGATCTCCCCGACGATGTCGCGGACCAGGCCGCCGACCTCCTCGCGGGTGCGCGGGCCCTGTGTTCCCGCTGCCGCGACGACGTCGCGCCGGCGGCGTTCGAAGGCGCGGCGGATGCGCTCGATCCGGCGTGTCAGGGGCACGGTGGAGACGACGCACTGCGCTTGACCACTGGTCAGTACGGCCGCCAGGACGTCCCCCGCCTGGCCGGGGCGGATGGCGGTGCGGGCGGCGGCGGCTCCGATGCGTCCGGAATCGGCTTCGCCGAACCGCCACGAGTCCCAGTCCACGCTGATCCAGGGGGCGCCGTGGGCGCGCCGCCAGTGCGCGTAGGAGTCGAGGTAGCGGTTGGCCACCGAGTAGATGCCGAAGGCGATGCCACCGAGCAGGGTGTCGAGGCTGGAGCAGACCAGGCAGAACTCCAGGGGCTCGTCGCGGGTCACCCGGTCCAGGACGGCGATGCCGGGCACCTTGGGCCGCAGGGCGGCCACGGCCTGGCCGGTGCCGGTCCGGGCGATGAAGGAGAAGTTGCGGCTCTCCTCGATGCCCGCCGAGTGCACCACTCCGTCGATGGCTCCCCAGCGGGCGTGGACGGTTTCGACGGCCTCGCGCATCGCCGTCTCGTCCGCCACGTCGGCGCTCAGCACGAGGACCTCGGCGCCCAATTCCCGCAGCCGGTGCACCTCAGGCACGTCCGGGTCGGGGGCCCGGGAGACGAGCGCCAGGCGGACCGGGGCCGTCCGCGCGAACACCTCGGCGATCACCAGTCCGATCCGGCCCAGGCCGCCGGTGATCAGGTACACACCGCCGTGACGCACGGGCACCGGCACGGAGCCTTCCCCGGGAGCGGGCAGCTGCTCCACCGCGGGCAGCAGCCGGTCGGCGCCCCGGTAGACCACCTCCGGGTCGTCACCCGGCGAGGCCATCTCGGCGAGCAGCCCGGCGGCGACCTGCCGCGGCGGGGTGTCCAGGGCGAAGTCGACTGCGCGGCAGCGCAGCTCGGGATGCTCCTGCGGGACGACCCGGCACAGTCCGAGTACCGCGGACGCCTCCAGACGCAGAGCCCTGCGGGCGTCTTCGGGCTCGGTCCCTGCGGGGCGTGGGCCGGCGGCGGTCTGTGCGTTCTCGGTGCCGATCCAGAGGTCCGTGCTCTGCCGCGCCCTGGCGAGGGCCTGCACCAGGTGGAGCACCGTGAGGGCGCCCCGTGCCATGCCGGTGTCCTGGTCGGCCGGGGCACCGTAGGACCAGAGGTGGACGACCTCGGCCACCCGGCCGCCGCGTGTCACGGCCCAGTCCACCAGTTGGTGGAAGTCCTCGGCCGCCTCGGGCCTGACGACGGCGTGCCGGCCGTCGGTGACCTCGAACCGGTCGCCGGGCGTGACCTGCAGTACCGTGCGTCCGGCCGCGCTCAGCTCGGCCGCCAGAGGGCCGGCCGGGCCGCCGTCGCCGAACAGCAGGGTGACGCCGTCGGCGGGCGGCAGATCACCGGTGAGGTACGGCCGGGGCAGCGCGGTCCGCTCCCAGGTGATCCGGTGAAGCCAGTCGGCGACCGGAGCCTGCTCCGCCTCCTCCGGTTCCACCCCGTGCTCGGTGCCGGCCGGGCTGGCCTCGATCCACAGGCGCTCGCCCTGCCACGGGTAGCCGGGCAGCGAGATGCGGCGCCGGTCGTCGGTGTCGAACACCGCGTCCCAGTCCGCGTCGCCGCCCTCGGCCCAGAGCCGGACCAGTTCGGCAGCCGGAGAGTCGTCGGGTGCGGGCGGGGCGCCGTCGAGCGCACTCAGCAGCGCCTCGGTGGAGCCGACCGCCACGGCCCAGCGGTGGGCGAACGGACGGCGGCCGGTGGCGAGCGTGTGGGCGAGGGCGCCGAGGCCGGTGTCCGGGTGGGCGCGCAGATGAGCGGCCAGGCGGCTCCTGACCTCCGTCAGGGCCTCGGCACTGCGGGCCGACAGGACCACGGGCCAGGTTTTCCGGGTGCCGGACCGGCCGCCCCGGGTCACCGGCGGTGGTGCCTGTTCGAGGACGAAGTGGGCGTTGGTGCCGCCCATCCCGAAGCAGCTCACGCCCGCCCGGCGGGGGCCGGCCTGCGGCCACGGCTTGAGGGTCCGGTTGAGGTAGAACGGTGTGTCCTCGAGGCCGAGGTCCGGATTGGGCTCCTCCAGCACGGCCATGGGGGGCAGTTCGCCGTGCTTCAGGCACAGAACCGCCTTGAGCAGCCCCGCGATGCCGGAGGCGAAGCACAGGTGGCCGATGTTCGCCTTGACCGAGCCGAGGGCGCAGAAGCCGGTGCGGTCGGTGAAGGTCCGGTAGGCGCGGGCCAGACCGCGTACCTCGATCGGGTCGCCGACCTGGGTGCCGGTGCCGTGGCCCTCGACCAGGGCGATGGTGTCGGCGGGGACCCCGGATGCCTCGATCGCCTCCCGGATGACCCGGGACTGCCCCTCCACGCTGGGCGCCGAGTAACCGGCCTTGGCGCGGCCGTCGTTGTTCACCGCGCTGCCCTTGATCACCGCGTGGACGTTGTCCCGGCGTTCCAGGGCGTCGTCGAGGCGGCGCAGCACGAGCACTCCGGCGCCGTCACCTTCCACGTAACCGCTGGCGTCCTTGTCATAGGCGCGGGTGCTGCCGTCCGCGGACAGGATGAACCCGTCCTGGTGCTCGTAGGCGAGCGTCTCCAGGGCACTGATGCTGGCCGCCCCCACCAGCGCCATGTCCGCCCTGCCCTCGCGCAGGGCCTCACAGGCCAGATGGACGGCGACGGCGGCGGACGAGCACGCGGACTGCACGTTGACGCTCTCGCCGGTCAGGCCCAGTTTGTAGGAGATGCGGGTGGCCAGGGTGTCGGGCCCGTTGGACAGCTGGATGAGCATGCGCTCGGCCGCGGAGCGGGCGCCGAAGTCCCGTGTCCCGTAATAGGTGTTGGGGCCCACCGAGGTGTAGACGGCCACTGTCTCGCGCACCCGGTACGGGTCGTAGCCGGCGTCCTCCATGGCGTTCCAGGAGAGCTCCAGCAGCCGCCGGTGCTGCGGGTCGAGGACCTCGGCCTCACGGCGCGGGATGCCGAAGAACTCGGCGTCGAAGCGGCGGACGTCCTTCAGGACGCCACGGGCGTGCACCCATCGGCGGCCGGTGGCCGGGTCCTCGACGACACGCGGTGAGCCGTGCGTGACGGACTCCTCGCCCGCGCGGATGTTCTCCCAGAAGGCGTCGAGGTCGTCGGCGCCGGGCAGTTCGGCGGCCATCCCGATGATGGCGATGTCGCGACAACAGGGGTCGGTGGACTGAGAGTTCACAGGTTTCATACCTCTTGCTCGGCCATGGCCCGGGCGAGCGCGCGAACCGTGGGGTACTCGTAGAGGGCCGTGGACGGGAGACGGACGCCGGTGCGCTCCTCCAGGCGGAGCTGGGCCCGCTTGATGGTGAGCGACGTGCCGCCCAGGTCGAAGTAGTTGTCGTCCATGCCGACCGCGGGCACGTCCAGGACCTCGGCCCAGACCCCGGCGATCAGCGACTCCAGCTCGCTCGCCGCGGGCCGGTAGGCGGTGCCCAGCTGCAGCCGGGGCGCGCCGGTCTCGGCGCGCAGCGCGGCCCGGTCCGTCTTGCCGTGCCGGGTGAGCGGCAGCCGCTCCAGGCGGTGGAACTCCGTGGGGATCATGTAGTCCGGCAGGCGGGTGGCCAGCCGGGCACGCAGCTCGGTGACGGTGGGAGCGGCGCCGTGCGCCGGGATGACATAGGCGGCGAGCACCCGCTCGGCTGCCTCGCCACGATCGACGACCGCGGCCTGGGCCACGGCCGGATCGTGGAGGAGGGCAGCCTCGACCTCGGTCAGCTCCACCCGGTTGCCGCGGATCTTGACCTGGCTGTCGGTGCGTCCGAGCACCTGGACCAGGCCGCCTGGGAGCATGCGCGCGAGGTCGCCCGAACGGTAGATCCTGCCGTCGGCGGTCTCGCCGAACGGATCGGGCAGGAAGGCCCGTTCGGTGAGGTCGGGGCGCCGGTGGTACTCGCGGGCGAGCGCGGGTCCGCCGATGTACAGCTCACCCAGTTCCCCGTCGGGCACCGGCCGCATCCGCTCGTCGAGGATCCAGACCCGGGTGCCGGGGAGCGGGGTGCCCACCGGCGGGGGCGCGTGGTCGAGGTCGGCCTCCTGGAAGATGTGACAGCAGGTGAACACGCCGGCCTCGGTCGGGCCGTAGCCGTTGGCGAAGCGGATGTCGGTGGACCGCATGGCCTTCGCCAGGTGCGGGGTGGACACCACCTCTCCGCCGATCACCACCTGGCGCAGCCCGCTGTCCTTCAGCCGGTCCTCGTCGACCAGTTGGTTGAACAGCGTGGGGGTGAGCCAGCAGGTGGTGACGCCGTAGCGGCGGACGGTGTCGATGACGGCGTCCGCCGAGGAGCGCTGCTGCGGCAGCAGCACCAGCCGGGCTCCGTTGGCGAGGGCCGCCCAGATCTCGAACACGGAGGCGTCGAAGGACAGCGGGCACGCCTGCAGAAACGTCTGCTGGTCGTCGAAGTCGCCATAGAGGCCGGTGCGGACGATCCGGGCGGCGGCGCGGTGCGGGACGGCCACCCCCTTCGGGGTGCCGGTGGTGCCGGAGGTGTAGATGACGTAGGCGAGGTTCTCGTCGTTCACCCGGACCGGGGGCTCCTCCCCGGGAGCGACGGCTCCGGGGGCGTCGGCCCGTACCCGCACCCCGTCGAAGTCGAGGTCGCGCTCGTCGGTCACGGGAGTGGTCACGACGACCCGCACGCCCGCGTCGCGCAGGATGAACGACACCCGGTCCACGGGGTCGTCCACCCGAAGCGGCAGATAGGCGCCGCCCGCCTGCAGGATGCCGGTCATGCCGATGAGCATGTCGGCCGACCGCTCCGCGAAGAGACCGACCACCACGTCGGGTCCCACGCCCTCGGCCCTGAGCCGGGCGGCCAGTGCGCCGGCCCGCTCATGCAGTTCCGCGTAGGTCAGGGATTGTTCGCCCTGGACCACCGCGACGGCGTTCCGGCGCCGCCGCACTTGTCCGGCGAATTGGTCGTGCAGGCATCGACTGGCCGGCCGTGAACCAGGTTCCGTCTCCACCTGTTCCGCCATTTCGTACCCTCAACCCTCGTTCTTCGCCGAACACAACCGCTTCCGATGTTTCTCGGCAAGCGCTGAACAGCCAAATATGCGCAACGCGTCGTTGTCAATGCAGTTCGGGCTCGTCAGCTGAGCCGACGCGCCCGGAAAGGCGCCTGTTCCCTGGTCCGCACAAGGCCTTTCACGCACTCGCCGGAACTTTCTCACCGGGTGAGAAATCGACTGTTCTTCTCGGCCGGTGAGAAAGAAGAGAGTTCACTGTGCCGGTAATCCTCTGAATGCCGTACGATCCACCGGCAGTGAATCGCCGGTGGAAGGACCAGCCGGCTTCTTCGCGGATGGAGTGCTGATGACGCTGCTGACCACCTGGCCCGATTCCGGTCCGGAAACCGTTTTACGCCGCACCTCGGATCCCGGGGAGATCGAGGCGGCCCTGGCGCCGCTCGGCGTCCGCTACGAGCAGTGGCCGGTGCGGAGCGACCTGCCGCCCGAGGCCGGCCCGCAGGCCGTGCTCGCCGCCTGCGCCGACGAGGTGGAGTCGCTCTGCTCCCAGGAGAAGTTCCGCACCGTCGACGTCGTCTCGCTGCATCCGGACGGATCGGCGGACTGGGCGGACCGCGCCCGAGCGGCCCGGGAGAAGTTCCTCGCCGAGCACACGCACGAGGACGACGACGAGGTGCGCTTCTTCGTCAGCGGGGCCGGCGTCTTCTACCTGCACGTCGGCGACGCCGTGCACGCCGTGTACTGCGAGAAGGGCGACCTGCTGGGCGTGCCGAAGGGCACGGCGCACTGGTTCGACATGGGCAGCCGGCCCTCGTTCACCGCGATCCGCTTCTTCCACGAGGAGGACGGCTGGATCGGCTCGTTCACCGGCAGCGACATCGCCCTTCGCTTTCCCGACTTCGACGCGCTGCGGGCCGGGCACACCAGGGGCGGCGTGTGACGCCACGCTTCAGGGCGACAGCCGTCGTGCTCGACATCGAGGGCACCACCAGCGCGACCCGCCATGTCACCGACGTGCTGTATCCCTATGCGCGCCGGCGTCTTGCGCGGCTGCTGACCGAACGACAGGACGAGCCGGAGGTCCGGGCCGCCGTCGGGCAGGTCCGGGAGCTGCTCGGCGAGCCGGAGGCGGACACCCGCAGGGTCGCACGTGCCCTCGGCGCATGGGCGGACGAGGACCGGAAGGTCACCCCGCTGAAGTCGCTCCAGGGCATCATCTGGGCAGAGGGCTTCGCACGCGGCGACCTCACCGCGCACTTCTACCCCGACGTCGTCCCCGCCCTGCGACGCTGGCACGAACGGGGAGCCCGTCTGTACGTCTACTCCTCCGGCTCGGTGTCCGCGCAGCGCTCCTGGTACCGGCACGCCCCGGAGGGCGATCTCCGCCCGCTGGTCAGCGGCTTCTTCGACACCCGCACCGCCGGGCCCAAGACGGCGTCCGCGTCCTACCGGGTCATCAGCGCCGCGACCGGACTGCCGCCCGCCACCACCCTGTTCCTGTCCGACCGGGTGAGCGAGCTGGACGCGGCACGGGAGGCCGGATGGCTGACCGGGGCGCTGATCCGTCCGGAGGAGCCGCACAGCACGTCCGGCCGCTCCGCCCATCCCGCGGCTCGCTCCTTCACCGACATCGGACTCGACCTCCCGGAGGGCACGGTATGACTGGCACCGGCACGGCGGACGCGCCTCGGACGGCAGGCTGGGGCGCGGCACTGGCCGAGGAGGCGGCACGGTTCGCGGCACTCGGATGGATGGCCGGCACCTCGGGCAATCTGTCCGTGGTCACCGACCGGGACCCCCTGCGCCTGCTGGTCACCGCGAGCGGGCTGGACAAGGGCGAACTCAGTGCGAGGGACATGGTGCCCGTGGACGGGGAGGGCCGGGCCGTACCGGGCACCGGGGACTCGGGGAAGCCGTCCGCCGAGGCGGCGCTGCACGCGCGCGTGGTCCGCCTGACCGGCGCGGGCGCCGTCGTCCACGTGCACACCGTCGCCGCCGTGGCGGTGGGCCGTCGGTGGCCCGGCGGGGTCGCGTTCCGCGACCTGGAGATGCTCAAGGGCATCGGGCGCGCCGCCCACGACGAGACGGTCGTGCTGCCAGTGATCGGCAACTCCCAGGACATGCGGGTGCTCGGCGACCGGCTGGAGGCCGCCCTGAACCCTCTGGTCCCGGGGGTCGTGGTGGCGGGCCACGGCCTGTACACATGGGGCGCGGACCTCCGCGAGGCCCGCCGTCACACGGAGATCGTGGAGTGGCTCCTCGAACTGGAGCTGGCGGAGGAGCGGGGCCGGTAGGCGCGACCCGTCCGTTTCCGTCCGCCGCCTCGGAGCGCCCCGGCGGCTGGAGAAGCGGGCCGTGCGTCTGCTTCTCCAGCCGGGCGGTGTGCCCGGCCGGGCCGGGTCAAGTCCAGTGGTCCCCCGGCAGTTCGCCCGACGCGACCTCGAGAACCCCTCGTTCGGTCACCAGCGCGGTGACGAGGGCGCCGGGCGTGACGTCGAAGGCGGGGTTGTGGACACGGGAACGGATGCCGTCCGGGACGGCGCCGGCGGCCGGGTTCAGCACCTCGTCCTCGCCGCGTTGCTCGATGCGGATCGAGGCGCCTGTGGCCGTGGCCAGGTCCAGCGTGCTGGTGGGTGCGGCCACCACGAAGGGCATACCCGCGTGCGCGCAGGCGAGGGCGATGCCGAGGGTGCCGGTCTTGTTGGCGGTGTCGCCGTTGCGGGTGATCCGGTCCGCGCCGACGATCGCCGCGTCGACCAGCCCGCCGACGACGGTGGACGCGGCCGCCGCGTCCACCTGCACCTGATGGGGGATGCCCTCCTGCGCCAGCTCCCACGCCGTCAGACGTGAACCCTGCAGCAGGGGACGGGTCTCGTC
This sequence comes from Streptomyces thermospinosisporus, assembly GCF_039526425.1. Classification (NCBI taxonomy): domain Bacteria; kingdom Bacillati; phylum Actinomycetota; class Actinomycetes; order Kitasatosporales; family Streptomycetaceae; genus Streptomyces; species Streptomyces thermospinosisporus. The sequence goes on along the minus strand of NZ_BAAAIZ010000068.1, from coordinate 16,316 downwards.
GACGTACACCGTCTCGAGCAGGCCTCGGCCGTGCAGTTCCCGGATGACGCCGAGCGCGGTGCCGATACCCGCGGTGGCGAGCGCGCCGGTGTTGCAGTGGGTGAGTATCCGCAGCGGCCGGCCCGCGTCCACCCGCTCGACCAGCCAGTCGGCGCCCGCTGCGGCCATGGCCCGGTTGGCCGCCAGATCCTCGCGGACGATGGTGCCGGCCTCGGCGAGCACGGCGTCCGGTCCCTCGGGGATCCGCGCGGCGGCCCGGTCCACGCAGACCGCCAGGTTCACCGCGGTGGGCCGCGCGGCGCGCAGCCGGGCGACGGCATCGGCCAGTGCGCGCTCGGTCCAGTTCTCCCGGCGGGCCTGGTCCACGGCCAGCGCGACACCGTAGGCGCCGGCCGCCCCGATGGCGGGGGCCCCGCGCACCGCGAGCCGGACGATCGCGTCGATCAGCGTGTCCACGTCGCGGACGTCGAGACGCCGCAGGGTTCGGGGCAGGGCCGTCTGGTCTATGAGGGACAGGGCGGTGCCCGTCCAGCTGACGGCGCGCAGTTCGTGACTCACGGGGCATTCTCCGGAGAGGGGACGGGCCGGACGGACCTCGGCGAGCCGGCCCGGTCATCGGTACGGGGGGCGTCACCGCGGTCGCGGTGGTCGGTACGGCGGCCGCCGCTGCCGCCCGTCGGCGTCCGGTGCCGGCGGCGGACGGCCGCGAGTCCGGCGAGCACGCTCACGGCCGACAGCGCGGTGAAGAAGATCCAGACGGCGCGCTCTCCGAGGGCTTCCTGCAGACGCAGCCCCGTGAGCGGCGCGATCATCCAGGCGAGCAGCTGACTGCCGGTGTAGCCGCCGAGGTAGGCCCCGTGCAGGTGAGGCGGCGCCAGGCGTGCGACGGTGGCCTGCATGGTGGGCACCCAGAGCATCTCCCCGAGGGCGAAGACGAGCACCACCGCCACCACCGCCGCCATGTGGTGGGAGATCAGGAAGAGCAGGAACGGAGGGCCCATCAGCAGCACGCCGAGGCTCAGCGTGACCGAGGGCGGCCAGGTACGGGTCCAGCGGGTCAGCGGCATCTGAAAGAGCAGCACCACCATGGGATTCACTGCGTAGAGCAGTCCCCAGGTCTCGGGCGCGAAGCCGAACGATGTGACGGCGACGACCGGCAGCACCGTCTCGAAGGACATGTAGACCATGAACCCGAGGAGCGTCGCCACCAGGAGCAGCACGAGGGACGTGTCCGTCAGCACCACCCGCGCGGTCCCCGCGGCGGTGCCGCCGCGGTGGCGGCGGACGCCGTCGCGGGGCAAGAGCCGTACGGCGAGCCCGCAGGTGAGAGCGCCGAGCACGGCGATGCCGAGGAGGAACGCGGTCCAGTCGCCGAGGAACAACAGCAACGCGGCCAGCGGGGGGCCGACGACCACCCCCAGGTTGTTGGCGGTGCGCAGAGCCGCGTAGGCCTGGTCGTGGCGTTCGGGCGGAGTCACGTCGGCGACGACGGCATTGACGGCGGACCGTCCCGGTGCCCACACCACACCGGCCACGACGACGAGGGTGATGCCCCATGCGGCGCTGTGTCCGACGAGACACAGCGCCAGAATCAGCAAGGACTGCAGGCCGGTGCTCGACACCAGCACGCTCCGGCGCCCCACCGCATCGGACACGAATCCGCCGAGCCAGGCCGCGGGCGGGCTGAGGACGGCGCTGAGGAGAAACATCAGACCCACCTGACCGGTGGTGGCCCCCAACGCCTCGATCGCCCAGACGCCGGCGTAGCTCCAGAAAGTGGAGAAGGAGGCGCCGCTGATCAGGTGCACCACTGCCGCACGCCCCAGTACGGGGTCCCACTCCATTCCGAGGAGCAGTTTCCCGCAGCCTCGCAGGAGGGCAGCAGGACGTTTCGTCATGCGGACAACTCCCATGATCGGGGTGATTCTTTCCCGCCGCCGGGTATCCCCGGACCCCCTGGCCGCAGAATTGTTCCGGGCAGCTTAACAACACATTCTGAGGCGTCGTCAAACAACGTCCGCACATCCCGTCCACGCTTTCTCACCGGATGAGAAATCGGCGTCGATTTCTCAGCTGCCGAAAAACGGGATCCGACGGCTGCGGAAATCGGCGGTGGCGTGGACCGCGGCGTCCAGGCCGACGAGGCGTTCCACGGACCGGGCCAGTGAGGCGCGCAATCGGTGCAGCGCGGTGTCGGAGACCTGGAAGGCTCTGCCGCCGGTGAGCCGGGGACGGGCTGCAGGACGAGCCCCGGGTGCCGCGGCACGACCCGGTTCGCGGTCCTGGACGCAAGGGGCGTCCGGAGCCCGGTCCGTCCAGGACCGCAGAACGATCACCAGTCCGCCGTCGGGCCGTTCGCACAGCAGACTCTCCGCGTCGGATCCGCGGACCGCGCGTACCGGCAGGCATCGGCCGACGAGCGGGTGCAGCCGGTGGGTCACCGTGACCAGGTCTCCGGCCCTGACCACCTCGGTCACGGTCATTCCACGGGGGCGAGCAGGGTACCGGCGCCGGACTCGCGGACCGTGATCGCCTCCATGGGGCAGGTCTCCGCGGCGTCCAGCACCGCGTCGTCCGGACCCGTCACGGGGCGCAGCGCGTGGGACCGCCGGTCACGTACCTCGAAGTGCCCGGCCGCCACGGCCACGCACACGCCGGAGCCGACGCACCGCTTCCGGTCGACGGTCACCTCCCACTGCCGTTCAGTCATCTGCGGCCTCCCTCTCCCGGGTCCGGCCGGCTGCGGGCAGCGAGTCGAGCCGCACCTCCTCGAAGGTGAGCCGTAGCCGGTCGGGGCCGCGTACCGCGACGTGCGGCCGGTAATGCAGCGAGGCCTCGTCCAGCCTCGGCTCGGCGAACGCCTGGGCGAAGGCCCGGAGAGCGATGGCGCCTTCCATGCGAGCCAGCACCGAACCGAGGCAGAAGTGCGGTCCGGCGGCGAAGCCCAGGTGTCCCGGGTCACCCCGGGTGATGTCGAAGCGCTCGGGATCGTGGTGGTGGCGAGGGTCCCGGTTCGCGGCGGCCAGCAGCAGCAACAACGGTTGTCCGGCGGCCACTTGAAGGTCGTTCAGGACGAAGGGCTCCCGGGCGATCCGGGTGATCATCTGGGTCGGGGCGTCGTAGCGCAGGACCTCCTCGACGGCGGCCTCGGCGAGCTGGGGCCGCTCGCGCAGCAACCGCAGCTGGTCAGGGTGGCGCAGCAGGCCGAGAACACCGTTGAGGATCAGGTTGGCGGTGGTCTCGTGCCCTGCGACCAGCAGCAGGATGCAGGTGAGGATCAGTTCGCGCTCGTCGAGCTGATCGCCTCCTTCCTCGGCGGCGATCAGCTCCGAAAGGACGTCCGCCCGTGGTGCGCGCTTGCGCTGTGCGATCAGCCGGGAGAAGTAGTCGATGAATTCGGCGCGGGCCTCCTCGACGCCTGCTTCGACCTCGGTGGTCAGTTCACCGGGGACCAGCTGCGGGTCCACGGTGTAGGCGATGAAGTGCGCCCACTTCTCGAAGATCTGGTGGTCCTCGCGGGGCACGCCCAGCATGTCGCAGATGACCCGAACGGGCAGCGGGTAGGCGAAGGCGGAGACCATGTCGACCCCGCCGGCGCCGCTCGCGGCGATGTCCGTGAGCAGTTCGCGCACCACGGCCTCGACCCGGGGACGCCAGCGCTCGACGACCCGCGGTTTGAAGGCCTTTCCGGCGAGCCGCCGCAGCCGGGTGTGATCCGGTGCGTCCAGATTCATCAGGTTGGGCTGCTGGGGCACCTTGGTGATCCCCGCACCCAGCCGGTTGCTCCCGACCCGGGGGCTGCGCAGCACGGTCTCGCAGTCGGCCCGGCGGCCGACGACGACGATGCCGCTCGCGGAGTCGGTGAAGGGTGACGCCTCCCGCAGTTCACGCAGGAGGGGGTAGGGGTTGGCCCGGGAGGCCGGGTCGGCCAGCCGGGCCAGCCCGGTGGTCAGGGTGGTGGTCACGTTCTGCGACTCCTTCGAGGCGTGTGTGCAGAGACTTCGGACCAGGCGGCCGGGGACGCCGTCACCGGCCGTAGAGGGTCCGTACCAGCCGTACGAGGGCCGGCATCGTGCCGGGGCGCCGGCGGAAGGAGGCGGGCTGCAGCGGCGGCCGGAAGCGCTGGCTGGTGATCGCCTGGGTGCGGGTGAACTCGCGCAGCCCGTCGGGGCCGTGGACCCGGCCGAAACCCGAGTCCCCGACACCTCCGAACGGCACGGCGGGCATTCCCGCGAAGGCGATCACGGCATTGACGGACACCATTCCGGCCCGCAGCCCGGCGGCGACGCCGCGGCCGCTGCCGCGATCGCGGGTGAAGACCGATGCGCCCAGTCCGTAGCCGCCGGCATTGGCGCGCTCCACCGCCTCCGCCACGGAAGACACCCGGTTCACGACGAGTACCGGTCCGAAGGTCTCCTCGGTGACCGCGGCCGCGTCCTCGGGCACGTCGGCGAGGACGATCGGAGCGACGTACGGCGGCGTGACGGACTGCGGGCCGCCGAGGACGGCGCGGGCGCCGCGAGCCACGGCGTCGCGCACCTGGTCGGCGATGACCTCGAGTTGCCGCGGCAGAGTGATACGGCCGAAGTCGGCATCGGGCCCGTCACCGACGCGCAGGGCGGCCGCGCGTTCGGTGACCAGATCCAGGAAACGGTCGGCGACGGTATCGACGGCGTAGACGCGTTCCAGGCCGACGCAGGTCTGCCCGGCGTTGGTCATGGCCGCCCAGACCGCGGCGTCGGCAGCGGCGTCGAGGTCGGCGTCGGCTGCCACGATCATGGCGTCCTTGCCGCCGCCCTCGATCACCGCCGGGGTCATCCGGTCGGCGCACGCCGCCAGAACGCGGCGTGCCGTCGCACTCGAGCCGGTGAAGGCGATCTTGTCGACGCCGGCCCGGCAGAGCGCCTCGCCGGCCGTCCCGTCTCCCGTGACGACGTGCAGCACCCGGAGCCGGCCGGTGACCTCGGCAAGGGTGGCCGCGAGCCACTCGCCGGTCCGCGGAGTCAGTTCGCTGGGCTTCAGCACCACGGTGTTGCCGCCGGCGAGAGCCGCGGAGACGGGGCCGACGGGGATGAACGCCGGGTAGTTCCAGGGGCCGATGACACCGACGACCCCGAGCGGACGGTGGATCACCTCGACCGCGTGATTGAACATCAGCAGTCCCGGCGAAACCCGGCGCCGGCCGAGGGCCCGGGCGGCGTGGACGGCGTTCCAGCGCAGGTGGTGGGCGGCGAGGACGACCTCGAGGCGGGCGTCGTCGGCCGTCTTGCCGGTCTCCGCCCGGATGAGGTCGACCAGTTCGTCCGAGCGCTGCAGGATCAGCGCGCACCAGGCCTTCAGAACCTTGCGCCGCCCGGCGAAGCCGAGCCCGTCCCATGCGGCCTGGGCGGTGCGGGCTGCGGACACCGCCCGGGCGGCATCGTGCGCGCCGGAGGGGGAAGCGGGAGCGTCGTGCGGCGGGGTGGCAGTCGTCATGCCGCGGCTCCCGGTTCACGCGGCTCGGGCAGGGCGAGCACCTTGGTCAGGGGGCGCAGCGAGACGGAGGTGTCTCCGTAGCGCAGGAAGTCGCCGGGCACCAGCTTGAGCCGGAACCGCTGGTGGATCATGGCGGTGATCATGCGCAGTTCCAGCAGTGCCATGAAGTTGCCGATGCACATGCGGGCTCCGGCGCCGAACGGGAAGTAGGTCATCCGGGGCCGCTGTCCGGCCCGCTCCGGGTCGAAGCGGTGCGGGTCGAACGCCTCCGGGTTGTCCCAGTAGCGAGGGTTGCGGTGGGAGACGAGGGGCGAGAGCAGCACGGAGGACCCGCCGGGGATGCGGAAGCCGCCGAGTTCGTCGTCGGCCACGGCGTCCCGCGGATAGATCCAGATCGGCGGGTACATCCGCAGGCTCTCGTCGACGACCTGCCTGGTGTACGGCAGCCGCTGCTCCACGTCCTCGGGGGTGGGCTCGGCACCGCCCAGCACCCGTGCCAGCTCGTCGTCCAGCTCCTCGCCCACGGACGGGTGGCGGGCGAGGGAGACCAGAGTCCACAGCAGGCCGACCGCGGTGGTCTCGTGTCCGGCGAGATAGATGGTGATCATCTCGTCACGGATCTCCTCGTCGGTCCAGCGGGCGCCGGTGACCGGGTCGGTGGCGGCCTCGATGAGTTCCATCAGCGGCCCTTGCCCGGTGGCCGCGTACTGCTCACGGATCTCGGTGACGAGCCGGGTGAGGATCCGCCGGTCGCGGGCGATGAGCCGGTTGCGCCTGGTCGGCAGCCAGGAGGGCAGCATCTCGCCGACCGACCCGTGCTTGAACATCACTTCGATCACGTTGTCGACGATGTCCTTCATCACCGGCACGGCAGGGCGGATGTCGTAGCCGAACAGCGAGCGGCTGAGCGTGACGAGGGTCAGGCGCAGCGTCTCGGTCACCAGGTCCACGGGCTCGCCGCGGCGGGCGCGGACCTCCCACTGATCGAGCATCTCGCGGGTGGCGCGCACCACGTTGGGGCCGATGGCGGTGACCGCTTTGCGCAGGAAGACGGGCTGGACCGCACGCCGGTGTGCCTTCCAGTAGTCGCCGTCGGTGGTGAGCAGCCCGTCGCCCATGGCGATCCGGAACTGCTCGTAGAGCACTCCGCGCGTGTAGTTGCCGCTGTTGTCCTTCAGGACCCGTCCGACGGCATCGGGAGCGGTGATCAGGTGCACCGTGTACGGGCCCAGGCGCAGCCGGACGACCTCGCCGTGGTCGCGCTGGGCCCGCAGCAGGAACTGTGCGGTGTCCGACTTCCACTGGGGCAGGTTGCCCAGCAGGGGAACCCCCCGCGGGCCGGGCGCGACGGCGCCGCGCGCGGCGGTCGCGGGGTCTGGTGCCAGGGTGGTCATGTCGTGCGTCACCTCGTCGGTTCGCGTGTCAGCTGTCGGGCCCGCTCTCACGGCACGGGGAACTGGCGCCGGATGAACGCGTTGTCGAAGATCCGGTCCGGGGTCAGCCGGCGCAGCGCGATGGTGCTCGCGGCGAGGAAGCCGACCGGGTAGCGCGATCGCGGAGAGCGTGACCCGACGGCCCGGACGATGGTGCCGGCGACCTGTTCGGCCTCGATGGCGAACGTGCCGGCGAGTGTTCTGCGCGTGCCGTTGTAGATGGCGTCGTAGTAGGCCGCGCTCCGTTCGTGGAAGCGGCGGTAGGGGGATCCGGCGCTGCTCCGGCCGTCCGGGATGCGGTCCAGGAACCGCTGTCCCCAGGGGGTGCGCACGGGTCCGGGTTCGACGAGGACGACCCGGATGCCGAAGGGCGCCGTCTCCAGCCGGAGCGCGTCGCTGAGCGCTTCGACGGCGTGCTTGCTCGCGTGATAGAAACCGCCGCCCGGTGCCGCGTACCGGCCGAAGATCGAGGAGACGTTGACCACGGTTCCGGAGCCGCGGTCACGCATGCCGGGCAGCACCAGCTGGGTGAGCCCGACCAGGCCGAAGAAGTTGGTCTCGAACTGGTCGCGGACCTGCTCCAGCGGAGTTTCCTCGATGGTCCCGGACAGTCCGTATCCGGCGTTGTTGACGAGCACGTCCACAGCGCCGTGCTCCGCCTCGACGGTTTCGACGGCGGCTTTCGCGGATCCGGGATCGGTGACGTCGAGGGCCAGAGTGTGCAGGCCGCGCGCGGCGAGCTCGTCGAGCGTCGCGGGGTTTCTGGCGCTGGCGTAGACGCGGTGGCCGGCGGCGTGCAGGCGCAGGGCGGTGGCTCGTCCGATCCCCGACGAGCACCCGGTGACAAGGGCTGTCGATCGCTGGGTCATCGTGCCTTCCCCTTTCTGGGGGCCGGAGTTCTGCAGGGATCTCGAGGGGTCCGGCCGGATGTCCGGGTAGAGCGGGTTGGTGCCGGACGGCCGGGGGCTCAGGCATCGACGGGGGACGCCCCCGGCCGTCCGGGCCGGGTGGGCGGAGCCGGGAACCGGCTCCGCAGGGGGTCAGTCCAGTGCCCCGAGCTGCTGGGCGAGTTCCATGCCGTCCATCGAGAACCAGCTTTCGACGATCTTGCCGTCGGCGAAGTGGTCGATGACGATCCCGGAGATCTCGATCTTCCGTCCGGTGGCGGGGATGCCGTAGTAGTCGTTCCCGGAGTGGGTGCCACGGGCGGTGAATCGCTGGACGACCTTGTCGCCTTCCTCGATCCAGTCGTCGACGACGACGTGCAGGTCGGGGAAGGACGCTCGCTGGATGCGGACCCATTCCTTGAGGTGCTCCACGCCCTCGAAGCCGTCGGCGCGGGTGCCGTGGCTGATGTGGTCCGGGACGGCCTTGTCGTAGACGGCTTCGAGGTTGCCCTTGTTCAGACACTCCTCGTAATAGTGCTCCAGCAGCTTGCGGTGGGCGCTGACGGGCTGGTTGCCGCTCATCGAGAACTCCTCGGTGGTTGGTCGGTCTCGGCTGTGCTCGGTCGTGGTCGGACGGGCCGATCGGGCGGAACGGGGGTCAGATGGCGTCGGCTGCGAGGCCGCGCACGCGGATCAGGGTCCGGCCGGTGTCCGCGTGCCGGGCGCTGAAGACACCGAGTGCCGGGTCGCCTTCGAGCCGGACGGGTCCGTCGGCAGGAGTGCCGGCTGCCGGGAAGCTCAGCTGACGGATCGTCAGCGGATCGTGTGTGACGGACAGCCCGGGGGCGCGTTCGGTGACGGCGCGGACGATGTTCTCGACGGCGGCGACCGGCACGAGGCACTCGGGCGGCTGGGGCACCACCCACAAGTCGGTCGCCGCACAGCGGCCCGCCTCCGCGACGATCCGGTGCCGGCCCTCCGGCCGCCAGTGCGCCGACGGCACGACCACCCCGTGCCAGCGCAGCACGGGCGCCGCGCTGAGCACGGTGGTGCCGGGGGCACCCGGGTCGCGTTCTGCGGGCGGGCGCGGTGCCGGGGCCGCGGCTGGGGCCTCATCGGGTGCGCCGAACACCAGCCGCAGGCGTGCGGTGCCGGCGTCGGCGCCGCCTGTGCTCGTCTCGGCCGGATCGGCCCGGCTGAACACGGCATCCAGCCGCCAGAGGCGGCCCGTGCCCGGGCACGCCCGGATGTCCCGGCGCAGCCGCAGCGGTCCGTCGTCCGGGCAGCGCAGCACACTCCACGGAACGCGCAGGTCCTCCACCGCGTGCAGCACGAGGCCGGGCAGATCGGGCGGGCTCACCCACTCCGCGCCGCGCACCGCGCTCTCCAGCAGCATGCCCACCGGTACGGCCGGGCCGCCGTGGACGGTGAAGTCGCCGACCGCCGGGCTCGTCGCCGGATCGAACGTGACGACGGAGCAGAGGCGTTCGTGCGGCCGGAACACCTCCGGCTCGCCCACGTGGAAGATCTTCGGATAGGTCTCGGCGTACCCGGGCAGCGACGGTGGCACGGGGTAGCCCGTGGCCTGCACCGGGTCCAGCGCCCGGCCCAGCGGGCCCAGGAACGTGATCTCGCCGCGGCTGCCGGCCAGCAGCTCCGCCTGCCAGCGGTCCAGGCCCTCGGACACGTCGAGGGCTGCCATGTAGCGCAGACTGGCCTCGAAGTTGGAGATGAGTCCCAGGCGGGCCCAGGTCGGCCAGGCCAGCGTCATCACCGGGTACGGCAGCTGCCGCCCGGCCCACAGACCCAGGCGCGCCAGGCATTCGTTGGCGGCCGCGTAGTCGAACTGGCCGACCATGCCGCCGAGCCGCCCGGTGAGCGAGCCGACCGTGCACAGCACCTTCAGCGGTCGTCGGCCCAAGGCCCGCACCAGGTTGACAAAGGAGTCGACCTTGGTCGCGACCACGGCCACCACGTCGTCGTCGGACTTCTTGGGCAGCCGTGCCGGCCGGTCCACGCCCGCGTTGTGCACCACGGCGGTCAGACCCGGCAGCCCTTCCACGAGCGCGAGGACCTGGTCGAAGTCGGTGAAGTCGCACCGCCGGTACTCCAGCCGCAGGCCCTCGGCGCGGGCCGCGCGCAGGTGTCCGACGAGTTCCGACGTACGTTCCGCCTGCTCGATGTCGCGGCGGATGCCGGCCACGCGGCGCCCGTTGCGATGCCCGGCCCACAGCGCGGCCCGGCGCTCGGCGAGCCGCTCGGGGGTGTGCTCGTGCCAGGTGTCCTCGGCGGGTAACCGCCCGCGTCCGGTCACCACGACCCGCAGGCCGAACTCCGCGCACAGCCGCCGCGCCAGCGCCATGCCGATGCCCCGGCTGCCGCCGCTGATCAGCACGGTGTCGTCGGGCCCGAGCCGCACGGCAGGCGGACCGGGCCGCACGGCGTGCGGCGTCAGGGTCCAGCGCGCGCCGTCCCGGCGGCCGATCTCGCTGAGGCCGGGACTGCCCAGCTCGTCGCACACCAGCCGGGGCAGGTCCCCGCGTTCACCGAGCGCGATGTCGAGGACGCGGACCCGGCAGTTGGGCAGCTCCCGGTGCAGTGTCTTGGCAAGACCCGCCCACAGCCCGCCGAGCGGCTGGGCGATGTCGTCGTCGGGGTGGTACCCCATGCCACCGCCGTGGTAGGTGACGGCGAGGTAGGTGAGCCGCTGCGCCCCTGCCTCCTGGCTCCACTGCGGGTAGCAGTGCCGCAGCGCGTCGAACGTCTGCAGCAGTGCCGTACGCCATCGACCGGCGTGCGGCGAGAACCGTTCGGCGAGCGTCAGGTCGACCAGGGTGTCGGGCACCGGGCCGGATCCGGCCGAGGCCCCGGCGGGTGAGGAGCCGGGCAGTACCGAGGCACCCCGGGCGCGCAGTTCGCCGCGCACTCGCTCCGCGTCGTCCGGGGTGCCGCCGAGGACGAGCACGCGCCGGCCGGTGAGGTCCCGCGGGCTGCCGGAGGGCGGGGCGGGAGTGAGCCGCCACAGCATGCGGCGCACCGGACGGGTCGTGGCGCCGGATCCGCCGCCGGCCGCGGATGCGGGTCCGTCGGCGGCGTGTTCGCCGAGCGGGGCGAGCTCCGTGAGTGCGGTCATGCCATGTGGCCTTTCGTCGCGGCCGGAGTCCGCGCGGGCGGACGGACCTCGCCGGTGTCCGGGGCGAGGTACCCGATCACGGTGGCGTCGACGTCCTTCATCTGAGCCACGACGTGCCCGCCGGGAGCGACGGCGACGAACCGGTTGCCGGCCGGCGGCTCGGAGGAGAACCCGGGCTGGGTGACGTACAGGTCCAGCGCCCCGTGGGTCTGCACCAGATCCAGGTCGTTGGCGTTCTGATAGAGGTCGATCCGCCGGATGGACAGGGGGGCGGCGATCGGGACGAGCCCGTCCACCGGGTCCAGCACGCCGGTGCGGGCCAGCGCGTCCAGCAGCACGGCCGGCATCAGGAACTGCTGCCAGGGCCCGTTGCCGGGGTCCAGCTCCGGCCGGAACACCGAGCGGGCGCCGAGCCGGTGGCGCCGGGTGCCGGTCGTGGCCCGGAACGGCCCGCTGAGCAGCACGGGGGACGACGGTACGTGGTAGGGGTCGACGACGGGCTGCTCGCCCTCACCGTCCCAGCGCTGCCACTTGGGTGCCGTGGGGAACGCGCCGGCGACCAGAACCCGCACGGTGAAGTGCGGTTTCCCGGACACCAGCAGCACTCCGGACGGGGCGATGACGTCGTGGGTGACGGAGACCTCCACCGTGGTCAGGTCGCCGACCCGCTCGCTGATCCGGGCCGTGATCCGCTTGGGCGCCTGGGCGACGCCCTCCCGGACCTGGAGGAAGTGCACGAAGCGCAGGTCCTCGAAGGCGACCACGCAGCCGTCCGGGACGAGAGCGAGGGCGGCCTCGGCGGCGATCTCGGTCACGAAGGTGCCGGGCAGTGTCGGCACGCCGCGTACCAGGTGCCCGGCGAGATAGCCGTCGGTGTCCAGACCGAAGGGGCACTCGAAGCGCACGGTGTCCCGGCCGTCACGGTGACCGGCGTCCGCGTCGCCGGTGTCTCCCGGCAGCGTACGGCGCAGATAGAACCGGCCCCGCGCGGGCGCCTCCGGCTTCCCGGACGGCGCCCGTGAACCGGCCGAAGGGGCCGGTGCGGTGGCGGTGGGTGCCGGCCGTTCCGGCAGGTAGCCGGGGTAGAACGTCTCCACGGTGGCGCGTTCAGCCGCCCCCAGGTGTACGACCGCGGGGGTCCGGTCCGCGGTGCCGAGTTCGGCCAGGAAGTGCCGGATGCCTTCGGCGACGGGCATGTGGCTGTAGGAGCCCGACCGCTTGAAGTACTCGCGGGTCAGCTCGTCGGCGCCCATGCCGACCTCGTCCCAGAGGGTCCAGCCGATGACGAACTCGTCACTGCCGGTCGTACGCGCGGCGTGGGCGGCGGCCGTGGCCAGGTAGTCGTTCGCGGAGGCGTAGTCGGGCTCGCCCCGCTGCCCGAAGTGGCCGAGCAGGGAACCGAAGTCGCACCACTGACGTGGTGGCCGGCCGGCGAGCGCGCGGTGCAGGTTGCGGTGCGCGGCCAGCTTGAGGTCACGGATGCGCCGGAACTCGTCGAAGTCCTTGTCCCGGATCAGCGCGGAGCGGTTCAGGCCGGGTGCGTTGACGAGCAGATCGATCCGGCCGTGCGCGGCGTGGACCGTGTCGAGGGCACCGCGCACCGACTCCTCGTCCCGTGCGTCGCAGTGCAGATACGTCACCCGCCCCGCGCCGCTGTGCCGGGCCATCCGGTCCAGGTTGCGGCGGGCGGCGCGCGCGTCGGCCATGCGGTCGAAGCGCTTGTTGATCTCGGCGACGGTGCCGCCGCCGACGGCGAGCTGTTCCCGGATGTAGCGGGACCGGGTGGCCGCGAACTCCTCGTCCGTGCCGTCGAAGACACTGGCCGGGTAGCTGTCGACCGGATTGCTGCCGAGCGCGTAGATGCGGCTGCCGTAGCGCTCGGCGACGGCCGTCAGCAGTTCGGCGGTGATGCCCCGGGCCCCGCCCAGAGCGACCACCACGGACTCGCGGCCCAGCGGGACGGCGGGGGCCGCGGCGGCGGTGGCGGGCCGTGCGGTCAGAGTGGGCACCCGGCGCAGGTCCCCGTCGCGGTGGACGACCGGGAAGGCCCGCTCGCAGGCCCGCTCGGCCGCGATCAGACCCGCCGCGGTCTCCGGGTCGGCCGTTGCGGTCAGCAGAGCGAAGCAGTCGGCCTCCGGGCGTTCCAGCCGGACGCATTTCAGCAGACCGGTGAAGAGCCCGGCGAACGGGTGCGTGATGCCCTGCGGCTCGGCACCGAGCAGGGCGAACACCACCGAGGCGGGTGCCTCGCCGAGGCCGGCGTAGCACTGCTGTACGACGAGGAAGGCCAGGTCGTGCAGCGCCGTCAGCCCGGGATGGCCGGCCGTGAGCGCGGTACCGGGCGGCGCGGAGGCGGTCAGGTCGGTGACCAGGAGGATGTGCCGTACCGGGCGCCCCAGGGCGTCCAGGGCGGCGCGAACATCGTCCGGGCTGCTCGTGACCTGGCGTACGGCGGGCTGCTCCCCGGTGACGGGTGAGGTGCTGAACACGGTGCAGTCCGCGGCGCTTCGGGCGAGACGCCCGGCGAGGCCGGGCCGGTCGGTGAGGATCAGCGCGCCGTCGGGCACCGCCGCGGGCACCGGGCCACGGGGTGCGGCGGGTTCCGGAGCGAGCGTGACGGCGTATCGCTCGACCAGGTCGGGGGCGGAACCGGTGGATGCGGCCCCGGTCCGCCTCACGACCGGCGACACCTCGGCCGAGGCATCCTCGGATTCCGCGGAGGCCCTCGCGTCCGGTGCCGGCTCACCGACCGTGACCAGGAGGTGCGTGGCCAGGTCGTGGCCGTTCTCCTGGCAGGTGATCCGGGTGGTGGTACCGGTCCGCTGCAGTGCTCGCAGGATCTGCGCGCCGCCGGCCGCGCCGAGGTAGTGGCCGTAGCCGCCGCGCGGGCCGCAGTCGAGGACGTCCGGTGCCCCCTCGCCGGTGCCCGCCTCGCGCGCATCGGCCTCGTCGACGAGGCCGAGGATGCGCAGTCCGGCCGCGCGGGCGGTGCGCTCGGTGGTCAGCCCGAACAGAAAGGCGCCCTCGGCAGGTTGCACCGGCTCCTCGAAGAGGCCGGCGAGCAGCCCGCCGAGTTCGGGCAGGCTGTTGCCGTTGATGCCGCCGGCGAGCACGAAGTCGAGCTCGCCGCTGCGCAGATGACGCACGGCCGTCGCGAACGCCGCCACGGTCGAGGCAAGCCCCGCGTCGACGGTGATGTTCGGGCCCTTGAGGTCGAAGTGGTTCGCCACCCTGGCCGAGATGATGTTGGGCATCATCCCGGGGAAGGAGTCCTCGTTCGACGGCGGGACCATCGACCGCACGCGTTCCCGCATCCGCTCCAGCAGCGGTGTGAGCTGGGCGGTGGCGGCGAGTTCGGGGTCCTGGCGCAGGGCGTGCTCGATGTCGTCGAGATAGCAGCGGTTGGCGTAGAGCATGGCGGCGCGGGTGGGGCCCATGTGGCCGACCACGACACCCGTGCGCTCGGTGTGCCGCTCCCAGAAGTCGCCCAGCTGGTCGCGCAGGTCGTGCGCGCAGGCCAGGATCATCAACTGGCAGCGATCGATGCTGCGTACCGTCGCCGGGGGCATGCGCACCTGCTGGAACGGCGGTGCCGGGTACTGCTCGCCGAAGCTCTGCCCGACGTCCCGGTCTCCGCCGAGCCACTGCAGTACCTGGTCACGGTTTTCGACGCCGGGCAGCTTGGACGACCAGCCGACCACGGCGACGCGGTCGGTCGCGGGACGGGCCACCGCGGCGCTGCGGTTCCGCTTCGCATCCGTCCCCGGCACACGCCCGGCGCGGTCGGTCCCCTCCGTGAGGATCAGGTGGGCGTTCGTGCCGCCGAACCCGAAACCGGAGATCGCAGTCGTGCGGGTCCGGCCGGGCAGGGCGGGCCACGGCCGCGGGCTGCCGGATATCTCCAGCCGCGTGCGGTCGAGTTCGAACACCTCCGGAGCGGAGGTGAACCGGTACTGGCCGGGGATGGTCTCCGCCTGCAGCGCGAGAACGGACTCGATGAGCGAGATCACGCCCGCCGCCCAACCGGTGTGCCCGATCAGTGACTTGTTGGAGGTGACAGCGGTGGAGCGCGCGATGCCGTAGTGCTCGCGAAGCGTGGTGAACTCGGCGAGATCGCCGGCCGGGGTCCCCGTTGCGTGGGCGTTGATCCAGTCGACGTCGGCGCCGTCCAGGCCGCCGGCCTCCAGCGCTCGCTGCACCGCGAGGTTCTGGCCGGTCGAGCTGGGCGCGTAGATGGCCTTGCCCTTGCCGTCCGAGGAACTGCCGAACGCCTTGAGCACGCCCAGCACCCGGTCACCGTCGGCCCGGGCCCGGCTGAGCCGCTTCAGTACGACGACGCCGGCGCCGTCGGCGAAGATCACACCGTCCGCCTCGGCGTCCAGCGCGTGCACCGCGCCACGCCGGGACAGACCTTTGAGCTTGGAGAACAGCACGGTCCCGCGGGGGGCCAGGGCGAACGCACCGCCGCACACCGCGATGTCCTGCATGCCCATCAGCAGGCCCTTGATGCCGATGTCGATCGCGTAGAGCGACGAGGAGCAGGCGGTGTCGACCATCTGGAGCTGGGTGTCGCCGGGGAGGACGCCCTCCATCGCCGCGAGGCCCACCTGGTGCGGCAGGAAGCGCGGCGCGTCGCCGGCACCTCGGTGGTAGCGGCCGGACAGCACCGTGTCGACGCGGCTCACCAGACGGGCGCGCTCCTCCTGCGTGAGGTCCAGGCCGGCGGTGATGTCCTCGGTGAGGTGCCGGGCGGCGTGCAGGACGCCCGCTTCCTCCAGGTGCTGGCTGCCGTCGGCGGTGTAGCCCACGTGGAAGGAGAAGCGGTCGGTGTCCTCGACGCGCACCCCGTCCAGGGCCTGGATCAGGCAGTGGCGCAGCCACAGGGTGGTCAGCTCGGTCTCGTCCGGCGCCGTCGGCAGGCCGTCCAGGACCGCGCGGCCCGGTTCGAAGTCCGTGATGAACACACACGTGTCCTGGTAGGACTTGTCTTCGGCGGACCGGTCGGGCGAGGCGAAGCGGGCCCGGTCCCAGCGGTTCCCGGGCACCTCGACGAACAGCTCACGACCGGTCGTGCGCAGCTCCCAGAACTTCTCGGGGCTGTCGGCACCGCTGACGACGAGCCCCATGCCGACGACGGCTATCTCGTCGTCCTCGGGCAGCTCGGTGGGCAGGTCCGCGCCGGTCCCCGCGGGGCCGGGGGCGGCGGGGACGGTTGCGTGCTCCCCCTCGGGCAGGCCGGCGGCGTCCGCGGCGGTGCCCGCCAGGTCGGGGGCCGGGGTGGCGGGAACGGCTGCGTGCTCCCCCTCGGGCAGGCCGGCGGCGTCCGCGGCGGTGCCCGCCAGGTCGGGGGCCGGGGCGGCGGGAACGGCTGCGTGCTCCCCCTCGGGC
>NZ_BAAAIZ010000067.1:57735-112587 GCF_039526425.1 Streptomyces thermospinosisporus | reverse complement strand
TAAAGACCAGGTCAGAGGCTCTCTCGGACCGGCTCCAGGATGGCGACGCACTCCACGTGATGGGTCATCGGGAACAGGTCGAACACCCGCAGCGTCCGCACCCGGTACCCCCCGTCCCGGAAGTAGCCCAAGTCCCGTGCCAGGGCTGCCGGATCGCAGGCCACATAGGCGATGCGGCGGGCGCCGAGGGAGGACACCAGGGAGACCGTCCTGCGGCCGGCGCCGGCGCGGGGCGGGTCCAGGACGATCAGGTCGGCCTCGGTGATGCCCGTGCGCGGCAGGACCGACTCGACCTTGCCCTGCTCGATGCGGACGCGCGGGAAGTCCGCGAGGTTGTGCCGCGCGTCCTCCACCGCCTGCTTGCCCGACTCGATGCCGAGGACCGCGCCCGACTCGCCGACCCGGTCGGCCAGGGCGCCGGCGAACAGGCCGACTCCGCAGTACAGGTCGAGCGCCATGTCGCCCTTGCGCGGCAGCAGGCCCTGCATGACCGCGGTGACCAGGGTGTCGGCGGCCTTCGGGTGGACCTGCCAGAAGCCGCCGGCGCCGACCCGGTAGGTGCGGCCGTCGGCGCGTTCGCGGACGTAGGGGCGGCCGTGCACGCGGTGGACGCCGCCGGTGCGCTCGTTCACGCGCAGCACGGACACCGGGCGGTCCAGCTCGACCAGGGGCAGGCGGGCGCCCGGCTTCAGGGTCAGCACCACCTGGCGGTCCTGGGAGCCGGTCGCCGCGATCGCCTCGACGGAGTCCATGCCGGTCCAGTCGCGCTTCTCGATGCCGAGTTCGCTGATGCTGTCGGCGGCGATGAGGCAGTGGTCGATCGGCTCGACCTCGTGCGAGCGGTGCCGGCGCAGGCCGGCGCGGCCGTCCGGGGTCACCGCGTACTGGACGCGGGTCCGCCAGGCCGGGACCTCGCCCGCGGGCACCTTGTCGCCCTCGGCGGGCACCACGGTGCCGTCCCAGCCGGCCTCCTCGGGAGTCAGCCCGGCCAGCCGCTTCAGCTGCTCGGCGACGACCTCGCCCTTCAGGCGCCGCTGGGCGCCCGGCTTGGCGTGCTGCCAGTCGCAGCCGCCGCAGCGGCCGGGGCCGGCGTAGGGGCAGGGCGGGTCGATGCGGTCCTTGGCGGCCTCCAGCACCTGCACCGCGTCGGCGCGCAGGAAACGGGCGCCCTCCTCGCCCTCCGTGACGCGGGCGACGACGCGCTCACCGGGCAGGGCGTGCCGGACGAAGAGCACCTGGCCCTCCGGCGTGCGGGCCACGCAGTGGCCTCCGTGGGCGACGGGGCCGACCTCGACCTCGTACTCCTCCCCCACCAGCGATTTCCTCGGTTCTGCCTGCATGGCGGGGTGACTCCACTACGTCGAGAGGGTTGGGGCCTGTCCGGTCGCGGTCGTGGCCGGCGCCAGCGGTCCGCGACAACAGCCCACCAGTCTACGTGGGTGAGAAAGAGGTCCGTGCCGGGTGTGAGGTGCCCTATGGGAGGGGGCGGTGCGCTCGGCAGGGCCCTGCCGAGCGTGGGAGGGTCCGGGTGCGCGTGAGAAGGCCGGCGGCTCGGGGCTACGTGTCGGACCGGGTGTGCGTCGAGTTCTCCTTCGTGCGCTCGGCGGGGCCGCGGCGGACCGAGCCGGGGGCCGTCCACTCCTGGCGCTTGCGGGCCCGCCGCTTCGCGGCCTCGGAGGAGCGCAGCTGGTACGGCACCGAGGTGACCATCACACCGGGCGTGAACAGCAGCCGGCCCTTCAGGCGGAGCGCGCTCTGGTTGTGCAAAAGGTGCTCGTACCAGTGGCCGACCACGTACTCCGGGATGATGACCGAGACCACGTCGCGGGGTGACTCCTTGCGCAGGGACTTGACGTACTCGATGACCGGCCGGGTGATCTCCCGGTACGGGGAGTCCAGCACCTTCAGCGGTACGTCGATGCCGCGCCGCTCCCACTCCTCGCGCAGTTCCTTGGTCTCCTCCGGGTCGACATTGACGGTGAGCGCCTCCAGGGAGTCGGAGCGCATCAGCTTGGCGTAGGCGAGGGCGCGCAGGGCGGGGCGGTGGATCTTGGAGACCAGGACGACGGAGTGGACCCGGGAGGGGCGCACCATGTCGTCGCCGGGGGTCTCCGGGGCGGCGATCTCCTCGGAGACGCGGTCGTAGTGGCGGCGGATCGCCGTCATGGTCCCGTAGAAGATGCACATGCCGAGCAGCGCGACCCAGGCTCCATGGGTGAACTTGGTGACCAGGACGACGACCAGGACCAAACCGGTCAGGCAGGCGCCGAAGGCGTTGATGGCCCGGGAGCGGATCATGTGCCGGCGGGCGGCCTTGTCGGTCTCGGTGGCCAGCAGGCGGTTCCAGTGCCGGACCATCCCGGACTGGCTGAGCGTGAAGGCCACGAACACGCCGACGATGTAGAGCTGGATCAGCCGGGTGGAGTCGGCGCCGTAGACCCAGACCAGCAGTCCGGCGGCTCCGGCGAGCAGCACGATGCCGTTGGAGAAGGCGAGCCGGTCGCCGCGGGTGTGCAGCTGGCGCGGGAGGTAGCGGTCCTGGGCGAGGATCGAGCCGAGCAGCGGGAAGCCGTTGTAGGCGGTGTTGGCGGCGAGGAAGAGGACCAGCGCGGTGGCCGCGGCGAGGATCATGAACGGGACCGAGTCGTGCCCGAAGACGGCCTCGGCGACCTGGGAGATCACCGGGTGCTGGATGTAGCCGGCGCCGACCGGGGTGCCGTCGCGCAGCAGGTCCTTGGCGGGGTTCTCGGCCATGCGGACCTTGGTGGCCGCGGCCAGCGCGATGATCCCGCAGAACATGGTGACGGCGAGCAGGCCCATCAGCGCCAGCGTGGTCGCCGCGTTCTTCGACTTGGGCTTGCGGAAGGCCGGTACGCCGTTGGAGATGGCCTCCACCCCGGTGAGCGCGGCGCAGCCGGAGGAGAAGGCGCGCAGCAGGAGGAAGACGAGGGCGAAGCCGGCGAGCCCGGGGTGCTCCGGTTTGATCTCGAAGTCGGCGGTCGGGGCGCGCATCTCGTCGCCGAGCACCAGCCCGCGGAAGGCGCCCCAGGCGATCATGGCGAAGATGCCGGTGACGAAGACGTAGGTGGGGATGGCGAAGAGGGTGCCGGACTCCCTGACCCCGCGCAGGTTCATCAGGGTCAGCAGCACGATCACGCCGATCGCGCAGGCCACCTTGTGCTCGACGATGAAGGGGATGGCCGAGCCCAGGTTCTCGATGCCGGCGGAGATCGACACGGCGACCGTGAGGACGTAGTCGACGAGCAGGGCGCTCGCGACGGTCAGCCCGGCCTTGCGGCCGAGGTTGGTGCCGGCCACCTCGTAGTCGCCGCCGCCGCTCGGGTAGGCGTGCACGTTCTGCCGGTAGGAGGCGACGACGGTGAACATCAGCACGACGACCGCGGCGGCGATCCAGGGGCTGAAGTGGTAGGCCGACAGGCCCGCGACGGACAGGACCAGCAGCACCTCGCCGGGCGCGTAGGCCACGGAGGACAGCGGGTCGGAGGCGAAGACGGGCAGTGCGACGCGCTTGGGGAGGAGGGTCTCGCCCAGCCGGTCACTGCGTAGTGCGCGCCCGATCAGGATCCGTTTGGGCACGTCGGTCAGTTTGGACACAACAGAGGATCGTAAGCCTTCGAACGCCAGCGCGCCCAATCGCCACCCCAGATCCGCACGACCTCCACCCGCCCTCTGCTCTCCGGGTGAAAAACGGCCCCGCCGGGGCCCCGGATTGCGCACGCCGGGCCGCTTTCATGCCTATATGACGGAGCCCGCCGTGACGGTCATGACTGAGTCCTGCCATGGCGGGCTCCGTACTGCTTCATGACGATCATGACGATCATGACGAACGCCACGCTCCGTTCGCCCGGCCGGTCCGGGCGCCGTCGCCGCTCTTGGGAGGTCCCATGCACTCGGGTGCAGAACTGATCGGCGCCGCGGTCGCCCTCCTCGGCCTCGGGCTCCTCACCCTGGCGAGCGTGCGCAGCATCACGCGCCGCTGACCGGCCGGTCGTCCGTCAACTCGGCGAGGCGTGCGTGCAGTTCCGCGCGTGTGATGCCGTCCACCCGGGTGGAAGGGACGGTGCAGGCGTACGCCCCGGCCACCGTGCCGTAGCGGGCGCAGCGCTCGGCGGGCTCCCCGCGCAGCCAGCCGTGGAGGAACGCCGCCGCGAAGGCGTCGCCGGCGCCGTTGGAGTCCACGACCGGGGCGGGCGGCTCGGCGGCGGGGACATGGCTCAGCCTGCCGTCGGCCAGCAGATACGCGCCCTCGGCTCCGGCGGTGGCGACGACCACCCGGGCCCGGCCCCGTTCGGTGAGGGAGCGCATCACGGGCTCCGGGTCCGGGAGGGCGGCGGCGGAGAGGAAGACGAGGTCCGCGGCGAGGGCGAAGGGCTCGTGGTAGGGGTTGACGCCGTCCCAGTCGTGCAGGTCGGTGGAGATGGTCGGGCCGGCGGCCCGCAGCAGGGGCAGTGCGGCGGCGCAGGGCTGGGTGATGACGACATGGGCGTGCCGGCTGGCGGCGGCCAGCTTCCGTACCGTCTCCTCGGGCAGCGGGTCGGTGTCCGCGGCGCGCGTCGCGTCGTAGAGGGAGAGCCGCCGGCCGTCGGGGCCGACGAGGTTCACCGCGCGCTTGGTGCCGCGCGGCTGGGGCACCGCGGTGAGCGGGATGCCGTGGTCGCGGTGCAGGGCGCGGACGAGGTCGCCCTCGTGGTCGTCGCCGATGAGGTCCAGATGGTGGGTGCGCAGGCCGAGGGCGGCGGCCGCCAGGGCGACGAAGTCCCCGCTCTGTCCGGCGCGGGTGACGATGCCGGGCCGGATCATGAGGCTGTCGGCGAACGGCACGGGCAGCTCGGGCACGTGCACGATCGTGTCCACGCCGGCGCCTCCCAGGACCAGCACGTCGATCTCGGCCGTCATCTGCGGTTCCTCTCTTCTCGCCTCTTCTCGCCCGGCGGGATTCGTGCCCCGGCGGTGCGCGAACGGTGCGGATACGTTGGACTCGGGCACGCGATACACGGCGGCCGGGCCCCGGAGGGCGTCAGGACCGCGATCCCCCGGCATGATGTTGCCTGGCGGCCTGCGCCGCGATGTGTGGGAAGACCAGCCTGGCGAGCCGAAAGAGAGACATGAGCACGAGAGTCATGAAGGTCGACGGGCCTGCAGGAAGCGCGGTGTGACGCGATGCATATTGTCATCATGGGCTGCGGAAGGGTGGGTTCCGCCTTGGCCCAGACCCTCGAGGAACAGGGTCACACGGTCGCCGTGATCGACCAGGACCCCACCGCCTTCCGCCGCCTGGGCTCCTCCTTCGGCGGCCGCAGGGTCACCGGGGTCGGTTTCGACCAGGACACCCTGCGCGAGGCGGGCATCGAGGAGGCCGGTGCCTTCGCCGCCGTCTCCAGCGGGGACAACTCCAACATCATCGCCGCACGGGTGGCCCGCGAGATGTTCGGCATCGAGAACGTGGCGGCCCGCATCTACGACCCCCGCCGCGCGGAGGTCTACCAGCGCCTCGGCATCCCCACCGTCGCCACGGTGCGCTGGACGGCCGACCAGATGCTGCGCCGGCTGCTGCCCTCGGGCGCCGAGCCGCTGTGGCGCGACCCCACCGGAGGGGTGCAGCTCGCCGAGGTCTACACCTCCCCGGCCTGGGTGGGCCACAAGATCAGCAGGCTGCAGGACGAGACGGGAGTCCGCGTGGCCTTCCTGACCCGGCTCGGCGAGGCGATCCTGCCCAGCTCGCAGACGGTGCTGCAGGAGGGTGACCTGGTGCACGTGATGATGCGCACCGACGAGGTCGACCGGGTCGAGGCGGCCTTGGCCAAGGGACCCGAAGAAGGGGGCGGTCACTGATGAGGGTCGCCATTGCCGGGGCCGGTGCCGTCGGCCGCTCGATCGCGGGCGAGCTGCTGGAGAACGGCCACGAGGTGCTGCTGATCGACAAGGCGCCGACCGCGATCTCGGTCGAGCGGGTACCGCAGGCGGAGTGGCTGCTGGCCGACGCCTGTGAGATCACGTCCCTGGACGAGGCCGCGCTCCAGCGCTGCAACGTGGTGATCGCCGCGACCGGCGACGACAAGGTCAACCTGGTCGTCTCGCTGCTGGCGAAGACCGAGTACGGCGTCCCGCGGGTCGTGGCGCGGGTCAACAACCCCAAGAACGAGTGGCTGTTCAACGAGTCATGGGGCGTGGACGTCGCCGTCTCCACCCCGCGTCTGATGTCGGCCCTGGTGGAGGAGGCGGTCAGCGTCGGCGACCTGGTCCGCCTGCTGCGCTTCAGCCACGGCGACGCCAACCTGGTGGAGCTCACCCTGCCCGAGGAGTCGGCGCTGGCCGGCACCCAGGTCGGGGATGTGCAGTGGCCGCAGGACACCTCCCTGGTCACCATCATCCGCGGCACCCGGGTGCTGACCCCGACCCCGGAGGACTCCCTGGAGGCCGGCGACGAGCTGCTCTTCGTGGCGGCCCAGGCCATGGAGGAGCAGCTGGAGGATCTGCTGTCGGTGCGGAAGAAGCCGGAGGCGGGCTGACCGGCGGACATGCCGTACGACGTGACAAGGGGCGCCCTTGAGTTCAGGGCGCCCCTTCTCACGTGCGTGTGCGCGGGCGGCGTCGCCGCTCGAGTGGATCACCGGGGAGCAGCGGCCGGCGGGACGTATCAGTCCTCGCGGCGGTGCCTGCCTCCGGGCTCCGCGGCGGTGGCCGCCGCCTCCCCCTCTTCCCCCTCTTCCTCCTCTTCCTCCTCTTCCTTCTCCCGCTCCCGCGCCTCCATCTCGGCGAAGACATCGATCGGCGGCGGGGCCTTGGCCAGGAACACCCAGGTCAGATACACCGCGAGCAGGAACGGCGGGATCTTCAGCGCGACCAGCACCCAGCCCAGCTGGGCGGTTTCCGCCCACCAGTACAGCGGGAAGAGGATGGCGCTCTTCGCGAGCAGGATCAGACCCCAGGCCCAACTGGCCTTGGTGTACGCCTTCTTGCGGCCCGGGTTGCGGGTGCGCCAGGAGAGGTTCTCGCGGAAGATCGGCCCCAGCATCAGGCCGATCAGCGGGATCCCCGCCATCGCGGTGATGATGTAGGCGAGTGCGAGCCCCAGCGTGTAGAGCATGCCGGGGAGGTAGAAGTCCTTCGCGTTGCCGGTCATCATCGCGAAGACCACGCCGAAGCCGACTCCGAAGACACCGCTGAAGGCGTGCTTGACGGTGTCCTTCATGACCAGCCGGACCACGACCAGCACCAGCGACACGGCCAGCGCCGCGATCGCCGACATGTGCAGGTCCTTGTTGACCGTGTAGATGCTGACGAACAGAAGCCCGGGCAGCACCGTCTCGACCATGCCCCGCACTCCGCCGAACGCCTCGAACAAGGCGGCCTCGGTCACCGCCCGGGCGTCGTCCGCGGATGTGTCTTCGGTTGTCGGCTTGTCGAGCGACGTCACCGGCTACTCCCGTCCGAGGGGTCTGAGTTCGTATTTCGGATTGAACAGCACCCGGCGGCCCCGGCTCATCGAGATCCGGCCCGATGCGATCACCTTGCGGCCCGGTTCGATCCCTCTGATGGAGCGCCGGCCGAGCCACACCACGTCCAGTGCGCCGGAGCCGTCGAACAGTTCGGCCTCCAGGGCCGGGACTCCGGCGCGCGGCCGCAGCGTGACCGTGCGCAAGGTACCAGTAACCGTCACGATCTGCCGGTCCTGGCAGTCACCTATCCGCGTACATCCAGCGGTCTCGGCGTCTTCACGCAGCTCCTCGGACTCCAGGTCCTCCTGCGACGAGGAGAGCCGGTCGAGCATGCGCCGGAACCGGCCTGCCGGCTTCTCGGAACGAGGAACAGCACTCATGTCTGAAGCCTACCGGGGGCCACTGACGGTTACGTACCCTCCGCCGCCGCGCACCGAACCGGTCCTTGTCGGCCATGGTCGCCCCGCACCGCCCTGACCTCCCCTTCCGGGCAGCGCCTGCGGACCGGGCCCCTTTCCGGTCACGGGAACGTAGTGCCCGCGGATGTGACACAACACCCTCGGGGCGCGACTCACGGTCACGGCACGCCCACGTCCGGCGACTTGATCACCGGGTTCGAGCGCAGTCCCCCGGCCGCACGGACGCGCCAGCCGTCCCCCGCCGTCCCCGCCCTCAGTGGGCGACCACTTCTCCGTCGCGCAGTTCCAGGACCCGGTCGGCGAGGTCGAGCAGGGCGGGGTCGTGGGTGGCGACCAGGGCGGTGACCTGTTCGCTGCGCACCACGGCCCGCAGGAGTTCCATCACCGCGTGACCGGTGTCCGCGTCCAGCTGGCCGGTCGGCTCGTCGGCGATCAGCAGCGAGGGGTTGTTGGCCAGGGCGCGGGCGATGGCGACCCGCTGCTGCTGGCCGCCGGAGAGCTCACCGGGCCGCTGAGCCGCGTGGTCGGCGAGGCCCACCAGGGACAGCAGCAGCTCGACGCGTTCCTCGCGCTCCCGCGGGTCTGCGCGGCGCAGCCGCAGCGGGACACCGACGTTCTCGGCGGCGGTGAGGATCGGGATGAGCCCGAAGGACTGGAAGACAAAGCCGATCCGGTCCCGGCGCAGCGCCAGCAGACCGTCCTCGTCGAGGCCGGCGATGTCGAGCCCGTCCACGGTGACCCGGCCCCGGTCGGGCGAGTCCAGGCCGCCGACGATGTTGAGCAGCGTGGTCTTGCCGGAGCCCGAGCGGCCCTTGAGGGCGACCAGTTCGCCGCGCGGGACCTCGAAGGAGACGCCGCGCAGCGCGTGCACCGCGGCGGCCCCGGTGCCGTAGGACTTGTGCACGTCCTCGACGCGCACCATCGTCTCGGTGGCCACCTGTGTCATCCGCCCGCCCTCCCCCTCGGAACCGGCCGACAGTATCCCCGCCGACCGGGCGGACGATCAACAGTGCGCACGCATGCGCCGAGAGCCGCCCCGGTCGGGCCGGCCCTCGGCGTCGGCTGATCCGGCGGCCGGGCGCAGCCGCCCGGCCGGGACAAACGGTCCCGCGTACGGTCCGGCGCGGTGCGCCGGATCAGCGGACCTCGGTGATCTCCGGGCCGCGCTGCAGCTGGCCCATGCCGCCCGAGAAGCGGGAGCCCTCCTCCTGCTGGACGCCCTCGGGCACCATCTGGGCGTCGTTGGGCAGCTTGAGGACGATCGGGTCGCGCGGCGCCATCGGGCCGTCGCCGCGCACCACGACCGTGTCCCGGAAGATCTGCTCGAGCAGCCCGGCGGCCTGCGGCTGCACCGCGCCCTGGCCGGAGATCACTCCGCGCAGGAACCAGCGAGGGCCGTCCACGCCGACGAACCGCACGACCTGGAAGCCGCCGGTGCCGTCCGGCAGCTGTACCGGCACCTGGGCCCGCAGCTCCCAGCCCAGCGGACCCTCGACCTCGTCGATGATGCCGCCCTGCTGGGTGATGCCGGCCGCGATCTCCTCGCGGACCTCGGTCCAGATGCCCTCACGCTTGGGTGCCGCGAAGGCCTGCAGCTGGATGGCGCTGTCGTTCAGCACCACGGTGGCGGCGACGATCGCGTCGCCCGCGACCTCGACGCGCAGCTCCATGCCGTCGACGCCCGGCACGAACAGGCCGCCCAGGTCGACCCGGCCCTCGCCGGGGTTGCTGACCTCGGAGACGTCCCAGGGCCCGTCGGGCCGTGGCGCGGGCTCCAGCCTCAGCCGTTCGGCCTCGGCCTCCGTCTCACTGTCGACACCGTCGACGACCTGCTCGGCCTCGCCGGCCGCGTCCTTGGCGGCAACCCTCTTCTTGCGACGTCCGAACACGTCACTGTCCTTCCCGGTCGGATACGACCGAAGCGTATCGATTCCCACCCGCTGTGCCGCTCACGGCGGCCTGACCGTTTGTGCCGCTCACGCCTTCCCCGGTCTCCACAGCGGCGTGACCACCCGTGGACCCGAAGCCCCCATCGGCCCGGGCCGACGCGGGCAGCTCCGCGACCGGCACGAAGCGCACCCTCTCGACCTGCTGGACGACCAGTTGGGCAATCCGGTCAAAGCGCTCGAACCGCACGGTCTCGCGCGGGTCGAGATTCACCACGATCACCTTGATCTCTCCACGGTACCCGGCATCCACCGTCCCCGGGGCATTCACCAGGGCCACACCGCAGCGGGCGGCCAGACCGGACCGCGGGTGCACGAGGGCGGCATACCCCTCGGGCAGGGCCACCGACACCCCGGTGGGCAGCACGGCCCGCTCGCCGGGGGCCAGTTCGCAGGGCTCGGTGGTGCGCAGATCGGCGCCCGCGTCACCGGGGTGCTCGTAAGCCGGAAGGGGTACGTCCGGATCGATGCGGCGGATGAGCACGTCGAGGGTCACGGGTTCACCTCGAAGGCGCGGGCCCGCCGGACCTGGTCCGGGTCGTTCATGGCGGCCTGGATCTCCTCCTGGCGGCCGTGGTCGATGAAGTGGTCGACCTTGACCTCGATGAACAGCGCGTCGGCGCGGACGGCGACGGGGCCGTCGGGGCCGCCGATGCGTCCGGTCGCGCTGGAGTAGATCTTCCGTCCCGCCACCGCGGTCACCTCGGCCGCCAGGTGCAGCGTGGTCCCCACCGGGACGGGGCGGACGAAGTCCGTCTCCAGCCTGCCGGTCACCGCGATGGTGCGCAGCAGCCAGTTGAGCGAGCCCAGCGTCTCGTCCAGGGCCGTGGCGAGCACTCCGCCGTGGGCGAGGCCGGGGGCGCCCTGGTGGGCGGGCTGCACGGTGAACTCGGCCGTGATCGACACGCCTTCGCCGGCGCGTGCCTGGAGGTGCAGGCCGTGGGCCTGTTCGTCGCCGCAGCCGAAACACCCGCCGTAGTGCGAGCCGAGCAGCTCGCCGGGCGCGGGCGCGTCGGGATGGCGGACCGGCTCCACGGCGTCGGCCGGGGGCTGAAGAGCTGGGGAAGTACCACTCACAGGCGCAGACCTTACCCGCGAGTCCGCCCGGCCCGGACACCGTGTCAAGCTTGGCTCCATGCAGCTCTCCGCCCCCTCCTACGAAGAACGCCTGACCGCTCCCCGCTCCTGGTGGCTGATCTGCTTCCTGGCCGGGGTGTCACTGGGGCTGATCGTGCTGCCGCTCGGGACCCTCCCGATGCTCACCGGCCTGGCCGCCGGCACCGCCGCGGCGGCCGTCGTGGCCAGCTCCTACGGCTCGGTACGCATCCGCGTCGTCGGCGGCCACCTGATCGCCGGCGAGGCGAAGATCCCGGTCACCGCCCTCGGCGAACCGGAGATCCTGAACGCCGAGGAGGCTCGCGCCTGGCGCACATACAAGGCCGACCCGCGCTCCTTCATGCTGCTGCGCGCCTACATCCCCCGCGCCCTGCGCATCGACATCACCGACCCCGAGGACCCGACCCCGTACATCTTCCTCTCCACCCGCGAACCCGAGCGCCTGGCGGACGCCCTCCGGGCGGCCAAGACCGCGGCGACGGACCAGGCGGACCAGTAACGCGGCACGCGAACGGGGCCGCGGTCGGCACGTCGGGAAGCAGCACTGCGGGGGGATGGCGGGATGGCAGCCCCGGGTGCGCCGTCGGTGTCGGGTCGCCAGAGCGACGCCCCCCACGGCGGATCGGCAGGCTGGAAGCGGCACCACAGCACCTTCGCGGGCCCGGGACCGCGTTGCGGCGATGTCGCGGGCCGGAGCGGCGCGGCAGCGGCGCGGCAGCGGCGCGGGCCGGGGGCGTCCGGCGACGGATCTGTCGGCCGGAACGGCCGGACGACAGACCCGCGGAGCGGGAACGAACCGGACGACAGACCGGCGGAGCCGGAGCGAACCGGCGGCGGATCGGCGGACCGCGAACAGCCGAGGACGGGCGGTGAGCCGGGAACGGCCCGGCGCGGGTCGGTGAGACCGGAACGCCCCGGCGGCGGATCAGTGCCAGGGGACGGTCGGACACTGATCGGCGGGCTGCGAACGGCCCGGAGACGGGTCAGTGAGCCGGGGACAGCCAGGTAGCGGATCACCGGGCCGGGAACAGCCCAGCGGCAGATCAGTGAGCCGCGAACAGCAGGGCGGCAGATCAATGAACCGGAAACAGCCCGGCGGCGGATCAGTGCCAGGGGACGGTCGGACACTGATCGGCGGGCTGCGAACGGCCCGGAGACGGGTCAGTGAGCCGGGGACAGCCAGGTAGCGGATCACCGGGCCGGGAACAGCCCAGCGGCAGATCAGTGAGCCGCGAACAGCCGGGCGGCAGATCAGTGCACCGGAAACGGCCGGGCGGCGGATCAGTGGGCCGGGGACGCGCCGGACAGCGGACTCAGCGGGATGAGACGACGGGGCGCGCCCACGACACCCGGTGTGGGCGCGCCTGCGTGCGTGCAGCTCCTCGCGTCAGCCGTACCGACCGGCGCCACCCGCGTCGGCGAGCGCCTCAGCGGTCCTCGTGCCGGCCCTTCGGCCCCGTGCCGTCCCGGTGGCCGCCCAGCTCCTTGAGGGCGTCCTCGGGGAGGTGGTCCATCGCCAGGGCGTCCGGGGGCTGCTCCAGGGTGGGGAGGTCGGTCAGGGACTCCCAGGGGACCTGGATCCTGCGCAGGTCGTCGCGGATGTGGCCGGCCAGTTTCCGGGTGTCCCGGCGGTTCATGGCCGCCCCGACGGCCGCTCCCACCAGGAAGGGCATCAGGTTCGGCAGGTTGCGGACCATGCGCTTCATGATCCGCTGGCGCAGTTCGCGCTTGGCGCGGCTGTTCATCGCCGCGCTGAGCGTCGACGGCTTGGTCGCCTCGACCCCGCGCTCCTGGGACCAGGAGTTCAGATACACGGTGCTGCGCTGGGCGAGGTTCCCGGGCGGCCGTACGCCGTAGACCTCGTGGAGCTCGGCGATGAGCTTCAGCTCGATCGCGGCGACGCCGGTGACCTCGGCGGCCAGTTCGGTGGGCATCGCGGGCGGCACGGGCAGCATCGCCGCCGCGCCGACGCCCGCCCCGACCGTCGCCGTGGCCCTCGCGGCGCCCGCCACGAGCTGGTCGGCGATCTCCTCGGGGCCGAGCCCCGGGAACTGCCTGCGCAGCGTCTGCAGGTCCCGCACGGGCACACGAGGGGCGATCTCGATGATCCGGTCCGCGAGGTAGGCCAGGCCCGCGCGGGCGCGGGCGCCGCTCTTGCGGGCGCCCTCTCTGGCCTTTTCGCGGAACGCCGCGGCACGCCTGCGTGCCGCGGGGGCGGGGACCTCCGCGGGCACCGGAGGGTCACCCCGGCCGGTTGCCGGTTCGAGCGAGGCCGCCCCGGTTCCGGTTGAGCCTCGCTCGTCCTCACGCGCAGTGTGCTGCGGGCCGTCCTGCGGCCCCTTGTCCGTCCTCCTCGTCAGGAGGCGGCGCTTCCGGGGAGGGGTCGAGCCGGTCACGGCCGACCCGTCCTCAGTCGCAGTCGCGGCAGATGGGCTGGCCGTTCTTCTCCCGGGCCAGCTGGCTGCGGTGGTGCACCAGGAAGCAGCTCATGCAGGTGAACTCGTCCTGCTGCTTCGGCAGCACCCGGACGGCCAGCTCCTCGTTCGAGAGGTCCGCACCGGGCAGCTCGAGGCCCTCGGCGGCCTCGAACTCGTCGACGTCCACGGCGGAGGCCGACTTGTCGTTTCGACGAGCCTTCAGCTCTTCGAGGCTGTCCGAGTCGACGTCGTCGTCGGTCTTGCGTGGAGTGTCGTAATCGGTTGCCATGTCGCTCTCCCCCTCTGGGTGTCTGCGGTGTCTCCAGCGCACGTAACGCGTGAGAGGCCGGACTTGTGCCCGACCCGAGGCGGAGATTTTGCCTCACATCAAGGTCTGTTACTCAATCGACACCCAACCGGACTCCTCAAGAGTGATCGGCTTGGATGGCGAAGGGGACCGTACACGGTCCGAACGCCGCGCTTCAAAGGCGTCTCACCGTGTACTTCCCGTGATCAAGGCCCTTGAAAACCGGGACCTTTCAGACATTTCGACCTCACACATGATCACGGAGAGTAGATGGCCGGAAATTCGCCCATGTGATCGATCACACAGGAGCCAACGGTTCGGAGAGGCAGAAAATTCCGCGCAAAGCGAACACGTCCGCGTGTCGGCGGAATGATGTCAGATCGGCAGGGTGACGCGCATCACGAGCCCCCCGCCCTCTCTCGGCTGGGCGTAGATGTGCCCGCCATGCGCACGGGCCACCGACCGGGCGATGGACAGGCCGAGCCCGACCCCCTTGTCGCTGCCGGTGCGCTCGGTGCGCAGCCGCCGGAACGGCTCGAAGAGGTTGTCGATCTCGTACGCCGGCACCACCGGGCCGGTGTTGGTCACCGTGAGCACCGCCTGGCCGTGCTGGACCTCGGTGCCGACCTCGACCCAGCCGCCCTCCGGCACGTTGTACCGCACGGCGTTCTGCACCAGGTTCAGGGCGATGCGCTCCAGCAGCACTCCGTTGCCCTGGACCACCGCGGGCTCCCGCTTGCCGCGGATCTCCACGCCCCTGGCCTCGGCCTCGGTGTGCACCTGGTCGATGGCCTGCGAGGCCACCTCCGCCAGATCCACGGGCTTGCGCTCGACGATCTGGTTGTCGCTGCGGGCGAGCAGCAGCAGGCCCTCCACGAGCTGCTCGCTGCGCTCGTTGGTGGCCAGCAGCGTCTTGCCCAGCTGCTGCAGCTCCACCGGCGCGTTCGGATCGGAGAGGTGCACCTCGAGCAGCGTGCGGTTGATCGCGAGCGGGGTGCGCAGCTCGTGCGAGGCGTTGCCGACGAAGCGCTGCTGGGCGGTGAAGGCCCGCTGGAGGCGCTCCAGCATGTCGTCGAAGGTGTCGGCCAGCTCCTTCAGCTCGTCGTCCGGGCCGTCCAGCTCGATCCGCCGGGACAGATCGGATCCGGCCACCGCGCGGGCGGTGCGGGTGATCCGGCCCAGCGGGGACAGGACCCGGCCGGCCATGGCGTAGCCGAAGGCGAAGGCGATGATCGCCAGGCCCAGCAGGGCCAGCAGCGAGCGGCTGAGCAGATCGTCCAGCGCGTGCTGCCGCTGCTCGTTGACGCAGGCGTTGAGCGCCCGGTTCATCTCCTCGGCGGGCAGCTCGCTGCTGCGCAGCCGGCAGACGTCGCTGGACACCTCGCCGGAGAGGATCCGGAAGGGGAGGTTGGTGCCCACGTTCAGCGCGTTGGCCGCGAGCAGGTAGATGATCGACAGCAGCAGGATGCCGGCGATCAGGAACATGCCGCCGTAGAGCAGCGTGAGCCGTATCCGGATGGTGGGCCGCAGCCAGGGGAAGGGCGGCACCGGCCGGCGCGGGTCCCAGGTGGGTTTGGGCGGGGCCGGAGGGGTGGTGGGTGTGGGGGTGCTGGCCATGGCGCGATCAGATCCGGTAGCCCGAGCCGGGCACGGTGACGATGACCGGCGGCTCGCCCAGCTTGCGGCGCAGGGTCATCACGGTCACCCGCACCACGTTGGTGAACGGGTCGGTGTTCTCGTCCCAGGCCTTCTCCAGCAGCTGCTCCGCGGAGACGACCGCGCCCTCGCTGCGCATCAGCACCTCCAGCACGGCGAACTCCTTGGGGGCGAGCTGCACCTCCCTGCCGTCCCGGAAGACCTCGCGGCGGTTGGGGTCCAGCTTGATCCCGGCGCGCTCCAGGACGGGCGGCAGGGGCACGCTGGTGCGCCGGCCCAGCGCCCGGACACGGGCGATCAGCTCGCTGAACGCGAACGGCTTGGGCAGATAGTCGTCGGCCCCGATCTCCAGGCCCTCCACCCGGTCGCTGACGTCGCCGGAGGCTGTGAGCATCAGCACGCGGGTGGGCATGCCGAGCTCGACGATCTTGCGGCAGACGTCGTCGCCGTGCACGAGCGGCAGGTCCCGGTCGAGTACGACGACGTCGTAGTCGTTGACGCCGATGCGCTCCAGGGCCGCCGCTCCGTCGTACACGACGTCGACGGCCATGGCCTCGCGGCGCAGTCCGGTGGCCACCGCATCGGCGAGCAGTTGCTCGTCCTCGACGACGAGTACACGCACGTCCCTGGTCCTTCCTGATGGTGGTGTGTTGCCTCCATCCTGCCCTTTTCCTCCATAAGTCGGCTGTAAGGCAGGTGAGAGGGGGTGCGGGGCCCGGCGAGGCCCCCGGAACCGCCGGGCCGCGGGAGCGAATGGGAGATTTTCTCGCGCGGTGAGGTTTCCACGGAAGGGAGCTTGGGGAGGACGGGTTTACATCCCACGATCACGCTCTGCTTGTGCCGCACCACCATGCGGTGCGCTTCGGCCCGCTTCCCCGACCAGAGCGGGGCGTGGATGTCCGGCACCGTCGCCGCCCGGCCGAGCGGCGCTGGGCATCCGCAACGGACGTGATCGTCCCTGACGAACGGCACACCCCCGTGCCACCGACCCACAACCCAGGACGAGGGGGCGCAGCATGGACGCATTCACCGCAGGACTTCTGCAGCGCATAAAGGCGACCGAGTCCGATCTTTCGCGCGCCCGTGACGAGGGCGACGAGTTCCTCGTCGAGGTGGAGCAGGGCGAGCTGGAGGACCTGCGCCGTCTCGCCGCCGAGCACGGTGTGGAGGTCAGCGCCTACGGCGTCTGATCCGCGCGGCGACAGCTGTTTTGCCCGAGCGGGCCCCGGCGAATCCAGCGCCGGGGCCCGCTCGTTGCGTGCAACGGGTTGCATGACCCGCGTCGTGCAGCGTCATGCACCGCCCGTGTCGCGCATCGTGGTGCACCGCCCGCGTCGCGCAACGTGGTGCACCGCCCGCGTCGCGCCACCTGCCGCATCACCCGTACGGGTGATCAGTCGTGCCAGGCGCCGAAGTCCTCCAGCAGGGCCTGGAGGGGCTCGAAGACGCCCGGGGCGGCGGCGATCGCCAGCTCCCGCGACGGGCGCTGGGAGGGCCGTCCACCGGTCAGGGCGCCCGCCTCACGGGCGATGAGGTCCCCCGCGGCGAGGTCCCAGGGGTGCAGTCCGCGCTCGTAGAAGCCGTCCAGGCGGCCGGCCGCCACGTCGCACAGGTCGACGGCCGCCGAGCCGCTGCGCCGGATGTCCCGCAGCAGCGGGATCAGCCGGTGCGCGACCTCGGCCTGGTGGGTGCGGACCTCGGCGACGTAGTTGAACCCGGTGGAGACCAGGGCCTGGTCCAGCGGCGGGGCGGGGCGGCAGGCCAGCCTGCGCTCGCCCTCCCAGGCGCCGGTGGCCCAGGCCCCGCCGCCGCGCACCGCGTGGTAGGTCTCGCCCCGCATCGGCGCCGACACCGCCCCGACGACCGTCTCGCCGTCCAGCTCGGCGGCGACGGAGACGGCCCAGGTGGGGAGCCCGTAGAGGTAGTTGACCGTGCCGTCGAGCGGGTCGATCACCCAGCGGACGCCGCTGGTGCCGGCGGTCGACGCGCCCTCCTCGCCGAGGATGCCGTCGTGCGGGCGGCGCTCGGCGATCAGCGTGGTGATCAGCTTCTCGGCCGCGATGTCCATCTCGGTGACGACGTCGATCGGGCTGGACTTGGTCGCCGAGACCGCCAGATCGGCCGGCCGGCCGTCGCGCAGCAGCTCACCGGCGCGGCGGGCCGCCTCCCGGGCCAGCTGAAGCAGTTCCGCGTGCAGGGGGTCGGTCACGGTGCTCCTCATGCGTAGGGGCTGTCGGCGCCCGCGGCGGCGGGGCGCGGGGCGCGGGCGGGGCAGCAGCCCACAGGGCACACGTCGTGGCTGGCGCCGAGCGTGCCCAGGGCGCACGGCGTGACGCGCTCCCCGCGCTCGGTGGCCGCCCGCTCGGCGATCAGCTCGCGGATCGCGGCGGCGAACCGGGGGTCGGCGCCGACGGTGGCCGAGCGGCGCACCGGCAGGCCCAGCTCCTCGGCCTTGGCCTTCGCCTCGGTGTCGAGGTCGTAGAGGACCTCCATGTGGTCGGAGACGAAGCCGATGGGCGCCATGACGACGGCGGGCGCCCCGGCGGCGTGCCGCTCCTCGAGGTGGTCGCAGATGTCGGGCTCCAGCCACGGGATGTGCGGGGCGCCGGAGCGGGACTGGTAGACGAGCTGCCAGGGATGGTCCACGCCGGTGCGCTCGCGCACGGCGTCGGCGATCAGCCGGGCGACGTCCAGGTGCTGGCGGACGTAGGCCCCGCCGTCGCCGTGGCCCTCGACCGGGCCGGAGGTGTCGGCGGCGGAGGTCGGGATGGAGTGGGTGGTGAAGGCGATGTGCGCCCCGTCCCGGACGTCCTCGGGGAGGTCGGCGAGGGACTCGAGGACCCCGTCGATCATGGGCTCCACGAAGCCGGGGTGGTTGAAGTAGTGCCGCAGCTTGTCCACCCGGGGCAGCTCCAGGCCCTCGTCCTTCAGGGCGGCGAGGGCGTCGGCGAGGTTCTCCCGGTACTGGCGGCAGCCCGAGTAGGAGGCGTAGGCGCTGGTGGCCAGGACGAGGATGCGCCGGCGGCCGTCGCGGACCATCTCGCGCAGGGTGTCGGTCAGATAGGGCGCCCAGTTGCGGTTGCCCCAGTAGACGGGCAGGTCCAGGCCGTGCTCGGCGAAGTCCTTGCGCAGGGCGTCCAGCAGGGCGCGGTTCTGGTCGTTGATCGGGCTGACCCCGCCGAAGAGGAAGTAGTGCTGTCCGACTTCCTTCAGGCGTTCCTTCGGGATGCCGCGCCCCCGCGTGACGTTCTCCAGGAACGGCACCACGTCGTCGGGGCCCTCGGGGCCGCCGAAGGAGAGCAGGAGCAGGGCGTCGTAGGGGGTGGCATCGAGCGCGTCTGGCATGTCTCGATCCTGCCACCCTGCACCGACAGCCGGAAAACGGCGGGTCCGGCACCGCGGTCCCTCCCGGACGGGACCGGGATCCCCTGCCGGCGGGGAGCCGGATGTCTCCGCAGCGGAAGGCCGGATTTCTCCGCAGGCGGGAAGCCGGATTCCCGGTGCGCTTAGGGTCGCCTCACCAGTAAGCTGTATCGACTGCGGTCGCACCTTACTGACACGTACTCGGAGACTCCGTGCCCAGCCCCTATCGCGCCCTTTTCGCCGTGCCCGGCACGAAGGGTTTCTCCGCCGCGGGTTTCCTCGGCCGGATGCCGCTGTCCATGATGGGCGTCGGCGTCGTGACGATGATCTCCCAGCTCACCGGGCGCTATGGCCTGGCCGGCGCCCTGTCGGCCACCATCGCGCTGTCCGCGGCGGTGGCGGGCCCGCAGGTGTCCCGGCTGGTCGACCGGTACGGGCAGCGGCGGGTGCTGCGACCGGCGACGCTGCTCGCGCTGAGCGCGGCGGCCCTGCTGCTGTTCGCGGCGCACTACGGCTGGCCGGACTGGGTGCTGTACGTCGCCTGCGTGGGCATCGGCTGCGTGCCGAGCGTCGGCGCGATGGTCCGGGCCCGCTGGGCCGCCCTGTACCGGGGCACCCCGCAGCTGCACACCGCGTACTCCTTCGAGTCCGTGGTCGACGAGATGTGCTTCATCTTCGGGCCGATCATCTCCATCGGGCTGTCCACCGCCTGGTTCCCGGAGGCGGGACCGCTGCTCGCCGCCTGCTTCCTGGCGACCGGCGTCTTCTGGCTGACGGCGCAGCGCGCCACCGAGCCCGAGCCGCGTCCGCGGGAGCGCACCGGCGGCGGCAGCGCGCTGCGCACCCCGGGGCTGCAGGTACTGGTGGCCACCTTCGTGGCGACCGGGGCGATCTTCGGCGCGGTGGACGTGGTGACGGTGGCGTTCGCGGAGGAGCAGGGCCACAAGGCCGCCGCCAGTGTGGTGCTCGCCGTCTACGCGCTGGGTTCGTGCGTGGCGGGCGTGGTGTTCGGGCTGCTGCACTTCGCCGGTCCGCCGGAACGTCGCTGGCTGCTGGGCGTGTTCGCCATGGCCGTGAGTATGATCCCCCTCCTACTGGTCGGAAACTTGCCGTTTCTGGCCGTGGCGCTCTTCGTCGCGGGTCTGTCCATCGCTCCCACGATGATCACGACGATGTCCCTCATCGAAGAGCACGTACCACGCGCGCAGCTCACCGAGGGCATGACCTGGGTGAGCACGGGGCTCGCGGTCGGGGTCGCGCTCGGCTCCTCCGTGGCCGGCTGGGTGATCGACGCGGCCGGGGCGCGCGCCGGGTACGGGGTTCCGGCGGTGTCCGGAGCCGTCGCGGTCGCGGTCGGTTTCCTCGGGTACCGCCGGCTCAAGCGGCCGGCGCCGGGTCGGGGAGGCACCGTTGGTCAGCACAGCGAGCGCGAAGAACGGCACCTGGCATAACTGGGGAGGCAATGTCTCCGCCCGCCCCGCGCGGGAGGTCACGCCCGCCACGGTCGAGGAGCTGGCGGACGCGGTCCGCCGGGCGGCGGAGGACGGGCTTCCGGTGAAGGCGGTCGGCACGGGGCACTCGTTCACGTCCATAGCGGCCACTGACGGCGTGCTGATACGCCCTCAGCTGCTGAGCGGCATCCGTGACATCGACCGCGCGGCCGGTACCGTCACGGTCGGGGCCGGTACCCAGCTCAAGCGCCTCAACATGGCTCTGGAACGGGAGGGCCTGTCGCTGACCAACATGGGCGACATCATGGAGCAGACGGTCTCCGGCGCGACCAGCACCGGCACCCACGGCACCGGCCGCGACTCCGCCTCGATCGCCGCGCAGATCCGCGCGCTGGAACTGGTCACCGCCGACGGCTCGGTGCTGCAGTGCTCCGAGAAGGAGAACCCGGACGTCTTCGCCGCCGCCCGCATCGGCCTCGGCGCCCTCGGCATCGTCACCGCCATCACCTTCGCCGTGGAGCCGATCTTCCTGCTCACGGCGCGCGAGGAGCCGATGCCGTTCGAGCGGGTGCTGGCCGACTTCGACGAACTGCACGCGGAGAACGAGCACTTCGAGTTCTACTGGTTCCCGCACACCGGGAACACCAACACCAAGCGCAACAACCGCAGCGCCGGCCCGGAGCGCCCAGTGCCGCCGGTCAGGGGCTGGTTCGAGGACGAGTTCCTGTCCAACGGTGTCTTCCAGGTGGCCAACCTGGTCGGCCGTGCGGTGCCCGCGACCATCCCGTCCATCGCGCAGATATCCAGCCGTGCGCTGTCCTCGCGGACATACACGGACATTCCCTACAAGGTCTTCACGTCCCCGCGCCGGGTCCGTTTCGTGGAGATGGAGTACGCCGTTCCGCGCGATGCCCTGGTGGACACGCTGCGCGAGCTGAAGGCCATGGTCGACCGTTCCCCGCTGCGGGTCAGCTTCCCGGTCGAGGTGCGCACCGCGCCGGCCGACGACATCACCCTGTCCACGGCGTCCGGCCGGGAGACCGCCTACGTCGCCGTGCACATGTTCCGCGGTACCCCCTATCAGGCGTACTTCACCGCCGCAGAACGCATCTTCACCGCCCACGAGGGCCGGCCGCACTGGGGGAAGATCCACACGCGGGACGCCGAGTACCTCTCCCGGGTCTATCCGCGCTTCGCCGAGTTCACCGCGCTGCGCGACCGTCTCGACCCCGAACGCCGCTTCGGCAACGCCTACTTGCGCCGCGTCCTCGGGGACTGACGAGCCCTCGGCACACGCGCCTCCGCTTGTTGAGGTCGCGTGAACTTTCCCACGTCGACGATCACCGGAACCGGGCAACAGGCGGCCGAGTAGCACCCCTTGCCAGAAAGTGGGCGGCGTGCCAATCCACGCACGTGGCCCAAATGGAGTACTGTTGCGAACCCTGGGTCCGGTCTCCCGACAGGGTGCTCGGGACCTTGGAGGACCGCCGGGAGGGGGCTAGTTGCACAGGGTGACGCAGTTGGTCACTTAGCGTTGCGAATAGGTAACCGTGCCATAACGGCGATCCAGGGCCCGCGCCCGACACGCCGGGCAACTCGGCAAGGTTGTGGCAGGCTGCACCCGGGCAGGCCACACTCGACTAGCGGAAGCAGCGACGCACGTGACGTCGGCAGGCACCACCCGGGAGGTCCCCATGCCCGAACTGCGTGTCGTGGCCGTCTCGAATGACGGCACACGGCTGGTGCTGAAGGCTGCGGACAGCACGGAGTACACGCTTCCGATCGACGAACGGCTCCGCGCCGCCGTGCGCGGCGACCGTCCCCGCCTCGGCCAGATCGAGATCGAGGTGGAGAGCCATCTCCGCCCCCGCGACATCCAGGCGCGTATACGGGCCGGCGCGACCGCGGAAGAGGTCGCCCAGATGGCCGGCATCCCCGTGGACCGCGTACGCCGCTTCGAGGGCCCCGTCCTCGCCGAGCGGGCCTTCATGGCCGAGCGCGCCCGCAAGACGCCCGTGCGCCGCCCCGGCGAGAACTCCGGTCCGCCGCTCGGCGAGGCCGTCCAGGAGCGTCTGCTGCTGCGCGGCGCCGAGAAGGACACCGTCCAGTGGGACTCCTGGCGCCGCGACGACGGCACCTGGGAGGTCCTGCTGGTCTACCGGGTGGCCGGCGAGCCGCACTCGGCGAGCTGGACGTACGACCCGCCCCGCCGCCTGGTGCAGGCCGTCGACGACGAGGCGCGCTCGCTGATCGGGGAGTCCGACGACTTCGCCGCGCCCGAGCCCAGCGTGCCCTTCGTCCCGCGCATCGCGCGGCTGCCGCGCGACCGCCCGCTGGACCGGTCCGCCGACCGCGAACGCCCCAGCCTGCCGGCGCAGTCCTCCGAACCACCGGAGGAGACGGTCACGGCCTCGGGCGAACGCGACTCGCTGACCAGCCTGCTGGAGGCGGTGCCGAGCTTCCGCGGCGACCTGGTGGTGCCCGAACGACCCTCCGAGTCGGCCTCCGAGGAGCCCGGCTCCGAGCCCGGGGCGGAGGAGCCCCCGGCCCCCGCGGCCTCGGCCGGCTCCGCCTACGCGGACGTGCTCATGCCCCGCTCCGTCGGCAGCCACCGCGACCGCCTGATCGGGGCCACCGACCGCCAGGCCGAGGCGGACGGCGTCCGCCCGGGCCGCCGCGCGGCGGTGCCGAGCTGGGACGAGATCGTGTTCGGGACACGACGCAAGAAACAGGAGTGACACAGAGCAGTCGAGGGCGCCCGCCATCGGTGAGCGCCCCTCGACTGCTTTCTGACGCACCGGCAGCCGCCCGTGCGCCCCGGGCCGCCTACTGCGGGTCCGGTCCCGTCGCGACCGGCCGGGACGGGTCGGAGGACCACTCCGACCAGGAGCCGACGTACAGGTCGGCCGGGATGCCGGCCACCGCGAGCGCCAGCACCTCGTGGGCGCCGGAGACGCCCGAGCCGCAGTACACGCCGACCGGGGTGCCCGCGGAGACGCCCAGTTCCTTGAAGCGGGCGGCGAGTTCCTCCGCCGGGCGGAAGCGGCCGTCCGGGCCGACGTTCTCGGTGGTGGGGGCGGAGACCGCCCCGGGGATGTGTCCGCCGACCCGGTCGATGGGCTCCACCTCGCCGCGGTACCGCTCCCCCGCACGCGCGTCCAGCAGCACGCCCGAACGCGCCAGCGCCACGGCACCGTCGGCGTCCAGCACCCCGCTCGCCGCGGGCACCGGCTCGAAATCGCCCTCGGCCGGGCTCGGCACCGACGTCTCCAGGGGCCCCTCCCAGGCGGGCAACCCGCCGTCCAGGACCCGGACATCCGGGTGGCCCGTCCACCGCAGCAGCCACCAGGCCCGGGCCGCGCCCCAGCCGAGGCCGCCGTCG
This sequence comes from Streptomyces thermospinosisporus, assembly GCF_039526425.1. Lineage (NCBI taxonomy): Bacteria > Bacillati > Actinomycetota > Actinomycetes > Kitasatosporales > Streptomycetaceae > Streptomyces > Streptomyces thermospinosisporus. The sequence continues at coordinate 89,070 of NZ_BAAAIZ010000067.1, read as the reverse complement.
TACACGACCACCGGCCGCCCGGCCGAGACGCCCGCGCGCCGCATCGCCGCGCCGAACACCCCGAGGTCCGGGAGCGGATGGCGTCCCCGCTCCCCCGGTGCCGAAGCCAGCTCCTTGTCCAGGTCGACGAAGACGGCCCCCGGGATGTGCCCGGCGAGGTACTCGGCCCGGCCGTCGAACGGCTCACCGTTCGCGGTGGCCGTGCTGAGCTGCCAGCGGACGTCGAGCAGCACCGGCGGGTGCTCGCCCGCCAGTTCGCTCGCGAGTTCGGATGCGGAGATGATGGCGTTCATGGCCCCCATCCTCGCGCACGGGGTGGCCGTCTCGTCCATGTCCGGCTACTCTGCTCCGCCGGGCAGGCCCGATCACGAGGCGTACGGGAACGGGCACATGCTGTACAAGTGATCGACACTGAGCCTCAAGCGTGCCGAAAGCGGCAAGGAGCCGGACATCGGGCATCCTCCGGGGACAGGAGCCGGCACACGGGGCACACCCGCAGGAGCGTGGCACCACACCACCGGTGCCGGGGCGGGCACGGGGACGATCCGCGCAGCGGACGTGACACGACCGTCACCGGGTCGGGAGATGCGGCCCCCACCGGGTCGAGACGAGCACGGCCACCGACGAGGACGGCCGAGAAGAGAGTGACGATGACCGACGCACGGGGGTCCGCCCGCCAGGAAGGTGAGCGGCCCGCGCGGTACGCGCCCGGCACGCCCTGCTGGGTGAGCCTGATGGTGCACGGCCTTCAGGCGACGCAGGAGTTCTACCGGGCGCTGTTCGGCTGGGAGTTCCGGCCCGGTCCCCAGCAGCTCGGACCGTATGTGCGGGCGCTGCTCGACGGCCGGGAGGTGGCGGGCATGGGTGTGCTGCCGCCGGACCTGCATCTGCCCGTCGCATGGACGCCCTACTTCGCCTCCGCCGACGCCGACCGGACGGCCGAGGCCGTCCGGTGCTGCGGCGGCACCATCGGCGTCGGCCCGCTGGACACCTCCGACGCGGGCCGGCTGGCGATCGGCTCGGACCCCTCGGGCGCCGTCTTCGGCATCTGGCAGGCGGCCGCGCACACCGGCACGGCCGTGACCGAGGTGCCCGGCACCCCCGCCTGGAACGAGCTGATCACCTTCGAGGCGGCGAGGACCGCGAAGTTCTACGCGATGGTGTTCGGCTACGACGAGGAGCCGGTGGTCTCCGCCGGCCTGGACCATGTCACCCTCCGCCTCGACGGCCGCCCGGTGGCCGGGGTGTACGGCGCGGGCGGGGCGGTGCCCCGCGACCGGGGGCCGCACTGGACGACGTACTTCACGGTGGCCGACCTGGACGAGGCGGTGGAGCTCGTGGTGCATCTGGGCGGCCAGGTGCTCAAGCCGCCCCGCGAGGGCGACCACGGCCGCACGGCGGCGGTGGCAGATCCGGAGGGGGCGCGCTTCTCCCTGCTGCAGCAGTCGTCCTGATCGGCCGCGGCCACGGAACCGGGCAAGCCCGGTTTCAGACGGAACGTCAGCTTCTGGGCACCGGCAGCACGTCCGGCGCCAGGGCGGCCGCGCGGGCCGTCGCGGCGGTCATGCGGCGGCGGTGGTGGCGGCGGCACAGCACCTCGTAGCCGATCTCCTCCGCGGAGTCGGTGACGTCGCCGACGACCACCTGGGCGCCCTCGACGACCATCACCCCGCCCACCGTACGGGCGTTGTGGGTGGCGCGGGCGCCGCACCAGCACAGGGCCTCCACCTGGAGCACCTCCACCCGGTCGGCCAGCTCCACCAGGCGCTGCGAGCCCGGGAACAGCTTGGTGCGGAAGTCGGTGGTGATGCCGAAGGCGTAGACGTCGAGCTCCAGGTCGTCCACCACGCGGGCGAGCTGGTCGATCTGCTCCGGCGCGAGGAACTGCGCCTCGTCCGCGATCACATAGTCCGCGCGGCCGCCCTGCGAGAGGTGGTCGACGAGGTAGGCGTACAGGTCCATGCCGTCGGTGACCTCGACGGCGTCGGTGACGAGCCCGAGCCGGGAGGAGAGCTTGCCCGCTCCGGCGCGGTCGTTACGGGTGAAGATCATGCCCACCAGGCCGCGCGCCGAGCGGTTGTGCTCGATCTGCAGTGCCAGCGTCGACTTCCCGCAGTCCATCGTTCCGGAGAAGAACACCAGCTCTGGCATGGTGAGTCGGCACCTTTCGGCGGGGTCGGTGGGCGGACGCGGGTCAGGAGCGTACTTCGAGCAGCGGGACCAGTTGCTCGGCAGGAGTCATCGAGCCGTGGTTGCCGACCATCTGCGACTCGTTGGGCTCCCGCTGGGAGGCGATGAGCAGCACGTCGTCCCGTGCGGCGGCCACCACGTCGCCGATGCGGCCGTGGACCCGCTCGTCGATCCGGGGCCCGAACCAGCCCGCGGCGATCGCCTCCTCGCGCGAGGCCACCCAGAACTGCTCGCCGAGCACCTCACGCCAGCAGGCGAGCACATCACCGGCGGCGCCGGGTACGGCGTAGACGTGGCGGGCGCGGCCCTCGCCGCCGAGCAGGGCGACGCCGGCCTTCAGCTCCCAGTCCTCGTCGAAGTCGATGCGGTGCTGCTCGTCGAAGGGCACGTCGAGCATGCCGTGGTCGGCGGTGACGTAGAGCGCGCTGCGCGGCGGGAGTTGCTCGGCCAGACGCTGGACGAGGCGGTCGACGTACATCAGCTGGCCGCGCCAGGTGTCGGAGTCGACGCCGTAGCGGTGGCCGGAGCCGTCGACCTCGGCGTAGTACGTGTACACCAGGGCGCGGTCGGCGGCGGCCAGTTGCTCGGCAGCGAAGTCCATCCGCTCCTCGCCGGTCAGCCGCCCGAAGAAGGTGCCGCCGCTGAGCGCCACCTTGGTCAGCGGGGTGTTCTCGAAGGCCGGGGAGGACACCTGGGCGGCGTGCACGCCCGCGCGGTGGGCGAGTTCGAAGATGGTGGGGTAGGGCTGCCAGGCCTCGGGCTGCGTCCAGGGCTGCCAGCGCAGCTGGTTCATCAGCTCGCCGGTGTCCGGGTTGCGCACGGTGTAGCCGGGCAGGCCGTGCGCCCCCGGCGGGAGCCCGGTGCCGACGGAGGCCAGGGAGGTGGCGGTGGTCGCCGGGTAGCCGGCGGTGAGGGGACGTCCGGTGCCGCCGCGCGAGGAGGCCAGCAGGGACGTCATGAAGGGCGCCTCCTCGGGGTGCGCCCGCAGCTGCTCCCAGCCAAGACCGTCGATCAGGAACACGCACGCCCGGTCGGCGGGCGTCAGCTCCGGGATGGCCGCGGACATGCCGGGGACGCCCATGCCGGCGGCGAGCGTGGGCAGCAGATCGGCGAGGGAACCGCTGCCGTACTCGGGCAGGGGCGCGGTGTCCAGGGAGAGCGGTTCGGGGTGGTCGTCCCAGGCGGACGTGTGGTGCGGCGGCGTGGGCCGGGTCGGCTGCGCCATCAGCGCGTCGGGTCCGCGGTCGCCTCGGAGAGGGCCTGCGCGAAGGCGAGCGCCTGGCGCACGGTCTCCGGGCCGTCGCCGGCCTCGCTGACACGCAGGCTCAGGTCGTCCGCCGTGGAGTTGCCCGTGTAGCCGTGGTCCGCCTCGCAGTTCGGGTCGCCGCAGGCGGCCGGTTCCAGGTCGATGCGGGAGACCGCGCCCCAGCCGATGGTGAGCACGATCTCGCGCGGCAGCGTGCCCGGCGTGTACTGCTCCGGGTTCGCCACGACCCGGCTGACCACGATCGACGAGATCCGGTCGAGCTTGACCGATTCCGTGGAGGTGGTGGCGTACGGCGTCGGGGAGGTGCTGTCCGCCGCCTGCTCGTCGGTGTGGCTGACGATGAAGCGGTTTTCGGTGAGGACGAGGACGGTCACATGGCGCCGCACCTCGTTCTGGTCGAACGTCGTCTCCTGATGGACCAGGTACGACCGGATGGGCTCGCCGCCCACGGCGGCCTCCACCGCCTCGGCCACGAGAGCCGGGTAGTAGCCGCTGCGCTCGATCGCCGCCCGCAGCCCCTGGGTCGTCGTACTGGTCTTGGCCATGACGCCCATCCTACGGGGGACCACTGACTGCGAGAGACCGTGCGCCGCGGGTCAGTATGCGGGCAGGGTCCGCGGGCCGAGATCGTCGCGGGCGGGCGGGGGCGCGAGACGGACGGAGGCGCCGAGGACGCTCAGGCCCTGCGGGGCGACGACCACGGGTTCCAGCGTCACCGCGACGACCTCCGGGTGGTCGTGCACCAGCCGGGACACCCGCAGCAGCAGTTCCTCCAGGGCGGGGGTGTCGACCGGCGCGGAGCCGCGCCAGCCGAACAGCAGGGGCGCGGTGCGGATGGACCGCACCAGGGAGGCGGCCTCCCGGTCGGTCACCGGGATCAGCCGGTGCGCCATGTCGTCGAGCAGCTGAGAGGCGGCCCCGGCCAGCCCGAAGGAGAGGACGGCCCCGGCGGCCGGGTCGATCACCGCCCGGACGACGGTGTCCACCCCGCGCGGCGCCATCCGCTGCACCACGGGGCGCAGCTCCTCGGCCGTGCCGAACAGGCCGGTCAGCTCGGTGTACGCGCGGCGCAGCTGGTTTTCGTCGGCGAGGTCCAGGCGTACGCCGCCGAGGTCGGCGCGGTGCCGCAGGTGCGGGGCGGTGGCCTTCAGGGCGACCGGGTAGCCGAGCCGGGCGGCGGCCTCGGCGGCGGCGTCGGGCGTGGGGGCCGGGAGAGCGCGGTGGACGTCGATGCCGTAGGCGCCGAGCAGCTCGCAGGTGTCCTCGCTGCCGAGAGTGAGGCCCTGTCCGCGGGCGAGCATGCCGTCGATGAGGGCGGCGGCCCTGCGCTCGTCGATGTCGTCGTACTCGGGCACCTTGCCGGGCTCGGCGGCGTCCCGCCGCCACTGCGCGTAGGCGACGGCGTGCCCGAGCGCCCGCACGGCCCGTTCGGCGGCCGGGTAGGCCGGGATGAGCAGGGCGCCCTTGGGGGGCGCGGGGGCGGAGGCAGGAGGCACGGATGCACCGGCAGCGCCTGCGGCGCCCGGGGGCGCGGGGGTGGGCGCACCTCCGGCCGCAGCGGCCCCCGCGTGCGCCGGGGGCGCAGAAGGAGCGGTACGTGTGCCGGGGGTGGGCGGCCGCTCCGCCGGCGCCGGACGGCCGGCCGAGGAGGGCCGGTCGTACGGCGTGGCTGGGGCGGGGGTCCCACCCGGTGCCGGGGACGGGTCGTCCGGGTCCGCTGCCGCCGGTTCCGGCCGGCGGGGTGGGCGGGCGGTGCTGGCTGCGGCGGACAGCGCCTCGGCGAGGCCGCCGAGTTCCACGTGGACGACCAGGACCGGCTTGGCGGGGGTCGCGGTGGCGGCCGAGCGGAGGGCCTCGGCCAGGGCGGCGTCGCCGACGGAGGACTCCCCCACCGAGGGGATCGCGGTGACGACCACCGCGTCGCAGCTGTCGTCGGCCAGCGCCCGGGACAGGGCCGCGTGGAAGTCCGCCGCCGTGGCCTCCGTGGTGAGGTCCAGCGGGGGGTGCGGGCGCAGCCCCTCGGCCAGGCAGGCGTCGTAGGTCAGCAGGCCCAGGGACTCGGAGTTGCCGAGGATCGCCACGCGGGGTCCGGCCGGGAGGGGCTGGCGGGCGAGCAGCAGGCCGGTGTCGACGAGTTCGGTGATGGTGTCGACGCGGATGACGCCGGCCTGCCTCAGCAGCGCGGACACCGTGGCGTGCGGCAGCCGTGTCGCGCGCACGGCGTGTCCCCGGGGTCCGGCGCCGTGGCGTGCGCCCTGCACCACCACGAGGGGCTTGGCCGCGGCTGTCCGGCGGGCGAGCCGGGTGAACTTGCGGGGGTTGCCGATGGACTCCAGGTACATCAGGGCGACATCGGTGTCGGGGTCCTCGTACCAGTACTGCAGGACGTCGTTGCCGGAGACGTCCGCGCGGTTGCCGGAGGAGACGAAGGTCGACACGCCCGTCACCCCGGTGACGCCGCCGCCGCGCCGGTGCAGCCGGGACAGCAGGGCGATGCCGATGGCGCCGGACTGGGCGAACAGCCCGATCCGGCCGGGCCGGGGCATCTCGGGGGCGAGCGAGGCGTTGAGCCGGACCTGAGGGGCGGTGTTGATGACGCCGAACGCGTTGGGCCCGATGATGCGCATGCCGTAGCTGCGGGCCTGCCGTACGAGGGCGCGCTGCCGCTCGCGGCCCTCGGGACCCGACTCGGCGTAGCCCGCGGAGATCACGACCAGTCCCTGCACGCCGTGCTCGCCGCACTCGGTGACGACCTCGGGGACGTGTTCGGCGGGCACGGCGACGACCGCGAGGTCCACCGGCCCGTCGATCTCCCGCACCGAGCGGTAGGCGGGGACCCCGTCCAGCTCCTTCTGCTCCTCGGGCATCGCCCGGTTCACCGCGTAGAGGCGGCCGGTGTATCCGGCGTCCCGGATGTTGCCGAGGATGTTGCGTCCCACGCCGCCCGGTGTGCGGCCGGTGCCGATGACGGCGACGGAGCCGGGCGCGAGCAGCCGCTGCACGGAGCGGGCCTCGGCGCGCTGTTCGCGCGCGTACTGCACGGCGAGGGAGCGGTCGGTGGGTTCGAGGTCGAACTCCAGCCGGACGACGCCGTCCTCGAAGCTGCGCTTCTGGGTGTACCCGGCGTCCGTGAACACCTTGATCATCTTGGTGTTGGCGGGCAGCACCTCGGCGGCGAACCGGCGGATGCCGCGTTCCCGGGCGACGGCTGCGATGTGCTCGAGCAGGGCGGAGGCCACGCCCCGGCCCTGATGGGCGTCCTGCACCAGGAAGGCGACCTCGGCCTCGTCGGCCGGGGCGGAGGCGGGTGTTCCGTCGGTGCCGATCCGGTCGTAGCGGACGGTGGCGATGAACTCGCCGCCGACGGTGGCCGCGAGCCCCACCCGGTCCACGTAGTCGTGGTGGGTGAAGCGGTGCACGTCCTTGGCGGACAGCCGCGGGTACGGGGCGAAGAAGCGGAAGTACTTGGACTCGTCCGACACCTGTTCGTAGAATTTCACCAGGCGTTCGGCGTCGTCGGCGGTGATGGGCCGGATGCGTGCGGTGCCGCCGTCACGCAGCACCACGTCGGCTTCCCAGTGGGCGGGGTACTCGTGCCGGTCCGACGAGGTCTGCATGGGCCCCAGAGTACGGCTCGCGTCCGGCAACGGCGCGAGGCAGTCTGTGGAGAAACGGACGCGGGACCCAGGCCGCGGCGGCCCGCCGTGCGGCACCGAGGGCGGGCGCCGCTCCCGGCATGCCTCACGATATGGAAAACTGGTCTAGACAACCCGGAACACCGAAGGGCAGCAACACATGGCTGAGCGCCGCGTCAACGTCGGCTGGGCCGAGGGTCTCCACGCCCGCCCCGCCTCCATCTTCGTCCGAGCCGCCACGGCCGCAGGCGTCCCGGTGACGATCGCCAAGGCCGGGGGCAACCCCGTCAACGCGGCCTCCATGCTGGCCGTGCTGGGGCTGGGCGCCCAGGGCGGCGAGGAGGTCGTCCTCGCCTCCGACGCCGAGGGCGCGGACGCCGCTCTGGACCGCCTTGCGAAGCTGGTCTCCGAGGGCCTCGAGGAGCTTCCCGAGACCGTCTGAATTCCTCCGCACGGAATGGTTGCGGCACAAAGTGAGGGGTTCGCCCGGACGCCGGGCGGACCCCTCACTTTTCATTTCCCCCGGGCGGCCGATCCCCCGTCGGCACAGCTATTGGGCTTTCCGGGCAGCAGAAAAATCCCCCCGCGAATTTCCCGCGCTCTTTGTATACGGCCCCCGTGTTAATTCCGAGCGCTCGTCGTGTTTACGGCATGTTGCGTGTTCCTCACAGGCTCGCCGGTGCGGTCGCCGCCCGGGGCGGCGCGCAGCCGGTGCGCGGCGGTGGTGCGCTCGGTGTGCTGCGCGGTCAGCGAGCGGGCGCGCTCGCCGTCGCCGCGCGCCACGGCGTCCACGATCGCGCCGTGCTCCGCCCAGTACTCCGCCGGGTCGGCCGGTGCGTCCAGGGCGTACATCCAGGCGATCTTGTGCCGCAGCTGGGTCAGCATCGAGGCCAGCGCCTGGCTGCCGGAGGCCTGGGCGAGCGTCTCATGGAACCAGCTGCCGAGAGAGCGCAGTTCATCGCTGCTGCCCCGGCGGGCACGCTCCTGCCCGAGGCGCACCAGGCCGCGCAGCACCTTCAGATGGGCGTCCGTGCGGCGCTGGGCGGCGCGCGCGGCTCCCAGCGGCTCCAGCAGCAGACGCATCTCCAGCAGGTCGGCGGCCTCCTGCTCGGTGGGCTCCGCCACGCAGGCGCCGGCGTGCCGCCGGGTCACCACGAAGCCCTCGGCCTCCAGGGTGCGCAGCGCCTCGCGGACGGGGACGCGGGAGACGCCGTAGCGGCGGGCGAGGAGTTCTTCGGTGAGCCGGCTTCCGCGCTCGAATACACCGGCGACGATGTCGTCCCGGATCGCCGTGCACACCGAGTGCGCGGGAATACGCATGACCGACCTCCGGCTCAATCCCCGTGACACGCCGACGAAGGACGTGTTGTTTCGTGACTCTATTGCAATCCGGAGGAATTTCCGACGGTGAGCCGGAACTCATACTTGTTTTTGGACAACCGGGCGCGCCCGGCCCCGGGGAAGCCGAAAGCCCCGGCTCGCCCGGCCCCGGGGAAGCCGAAAGCCCCGGCTCGGGGAGCCGGGGCCAGAAGGGGAAGGCGGAGGCGCGCAGTTCGGAGCTTGACGAAGGGCGTGCTCTCAGAGCTTGACGCCGTGCGCGCGGAGGTAGCCGACCGGGTCGATGTCGGACCCGTACTCGGCGCTGGTGCGGGCCTCGAAGTGCAGGTGGGCGCCGGTGACGTTGCCGGTCGCGCCGGAGTTGCCGATCTGCTGGCCCGCGGTGACCTGCTGGCCGGCCGAGACGCTGATCGAGGACAGGTGGGCGTACTGGGTGTAGGTGCCGTCGTGCATCTTGATGACGACCTGGTTGCCGTACGCGCCGCCCCAGCCGGCCTCCACGACGGTGCCCCTGCCGACGGACCGGACGGGGGTGCCGCTCGCGGCGTGGAAGTCGATGCCGGTGTGGCTGCCGGAGGACCAGACGGCGCCGCCGGCCTGGTAGGAGGTGGAGACGTAGGAGCCGGCGATCGGGGAGACGAAGGTGTTGAGGCGCTTGCGCTCGGCCTCGCGCTCGGCGCGCACCTTGGCGGCCCGGGCCTCGGCGGCCGCCTTGGCCGCCTTCTTGCGGGCGGCCTCCTCGGCGGCCTTGCGGGCTGCCTCCTCGGCGGCCTCGCGCGCCGCCTCGTGCTGGGCGGCGGCCTGGGCGTCGATCCGGTCGGCGACCGTGTCGCCCATGTCGATGACGGGGGTGAGGCCGGTCTGCGCCGCGGCGGGCTCTGCGGCGAGGGCGGGAGCGGCGAGCGAACCGACGACGCCGGTGCCGGTGAGGGCCGCTATGCCCGCGGCGCGCGCGGTGCCGCGGTGGATCCGGCTGGGACGACGATGCTTGCCCGTGGCGCGGGTCAACGCCATGTACAGACTGGTCCTTTCCTTCCCTCTCGCCTACCGGGTTAGCTGACGGGTTCGGAGCAGGAAGGTCTCCTACGGACCCCCTCGCGGTGCGCGCGGGCGTCCGATTCACCCCAGGGACTGCCTATGGGTCCCCGGCTCCCCTGGCTCGCGCCGTACGGGGACTCGGCGATGACTGTCCGGTGCCGCGGGTGCGGCGCACTGCCTGACGAACAGCCCGCACGACGCTAAACGGGGCGAGTTTCAATTCCCAAACGGATCCCGGTTTTTGTAGCGCATCCCACAGGGCAGACAGGCCCCCTCCGCCTCAATCCGGGCATAAGTGAGCCCTGGTGACGTTTCCGCCACCAGGGCTCACCCGCGCGTGCCGCGCGGAGGCGTCCGGCGCTCCGTCCGCCCGGTGTCCGCGCTGTCAGCGCCGTCGACCAACCGTCAACTCGCCGCCCGCACGGGCGTCTACTCGGCGCTCACGACGGTGACGTCACCGATGCCGAGGGCCTCCACGGGCGCCTTGATCCGCGCCGCGTCACCGACGAGCACGGTCACCAGACGGTCCACCGGGAAGGCGTTCACCACCGCGGCGGTGGCCTCCACGGTGCCGGTGGCGGCCAACTGCCGGTACAGCTCGGCCTGGTAGTCGTCCGGCAGGTGCTGCTCGACCTGGTCGGCGAGGGTGCTCGCGACGGCCGCGGCGGTCTCGTACTTCAGCGGCGCCACCCCGACCAGGTTCTGCACGGCAACGTCCCGCTCCGCGTCGGTGAGCCCCTCCGCGGCGAGGGTGCGCAGCACGGTCCACAGGTCCTGCAGCGCGGGCCCGGTGTTCGGGGTGTCCACGGAGCCGCTGATGGCGAGCATCGCGGCGCCGGTGCCGTCCGGCGCGGACCGCAGGACCTGGGTGAACGCCCGGACGCCGTAGGTGTAGCCCTTCTCCTCGCGCAGCACGCGGTCCAGGCGGGAGGTGAGGGTGCCGCCGAGGCAGTAGGTGCCCAGCACCTGCGCGGGCCAGACGCGGTCGTGCCGGTCGGGGCCGGTCCGGCCGATCAGCAGCTGGGTCTGGACGGCGCCGGGGCGGTCCACGATCACCACGCGGCCGGTGTCGTCCGCGATCACCGGCGGGACGGGCCGCGGCTGGGCCGTGGAGCCGGTCCAGGTGCCCAGCGTGTCGCCGAGCAGCGCGTCGAGGTCGACGCCGGTGAGGTCGCCGACGACCACCACGGTCGCCGTGGCCGGGCGGACATGCCGGTCATAGAAGGCGCGTACGGCCTTGGAGTCGATGCCGGCGACGGTCTCCTCGGTGCCCTGGCGGGGGCGCGACATGCGGGAGTCGGCCGGGAACAGCTCCTTGGAGAGCTCCTTGGCGGCACGGCGGGAGGGGTTGGCCAGCTCGTGCGGGATCTCGTCGAGCCGGTTGCGCACCAGGCGCTCGACCTCGCTGTCGGCGAACGCGGGCGCCCGGAGCGCGTCGGCGATCAGGCCCAGGCCCTTGGCCAGCCGGGAGGCGGGGACCTCCAGGCTCAGACGGACGCCCGGGTGGTCGGCGTGCGCGTCCAGGGTGGCGCCGCAGCGCTCCAGCTCGGCGGCGAACTCCTCGGCGGAGTGCTTGTCGGTGCCCTCGGAGAAGGCGCGCGCCATGATCGTGGCGACGCCGTCGAGACCGGCCGGCTCGGCGTCCAGGGGCGCGTCGAGCAGCACTTCGACGGCGACGACCTGCTGGCCGGGGCGGTGGCAGCGCAGCACGGTCAGGCCGTTGCCGAGCGTGCTGCGCTCGGGGGCCGGGAACGCCCACGGCTTGGCCTCGCCCGCCTGCGGCTGGGGGTGGAACTCCATCGTGGCGAGCTCGGTCACTTCGCCGCCTCCTCGATCTCGTCGCTGCCGGCGAGGGCAGCGGCTTCCTCCGCGCCCTCGGCGCTGTCTTCCGTGGCGACGGGCTCGTAGACGAGCACCGCGCGGTTGTCCGGCCGCAGGCGGGCCTGGGCGACCTCCTGGACCTCCTCGGCCGTCACGTCCAGGACGCGCTGCACGGCCGTCAGGGCGAGCTGCGGGTCGCCGAACAGGACGGCGTAGCGGCACAGTTCGTCGGCGCGGCCGGCGACCGTGCCGAGCCGGTCCAGCCACTCGCGCTCCAGCTGGGCCTGGGCGCGCTCCATCTCCTCGGGGGTGGGGCCGTGCTCGGCGAACCGCGCCAGCTCCTCGTCGATGGCGGCCTCGATCACCGGCACCTCCACGTCGCCGGAGGCCTTCACGTCCAGCCAGCCGAGCGAGGGCGCCCCGGCCAGCCGCAGCAGGCCGAACCCGGCCGCCACGGCGGTGCGGTCGCGCCGCACCAGCCGGTTGTACAAGCGGGAGGACTCGCCGCCGCCGAGGACGGTGAGCGCCAGGTCGGCCGCGTCGCAGGCGCGGGTGCCGTCGTGGGGCAGCCGGTAGGCGGCCATCAGCGCACGCGCGGGGACCTCCTCCTCGACGACCTCGCGCAGCTCCTTGCCGATCACGTCGGGCAGGGAGCCGTCGCGGGGCTCGGGCTTGCCGTCGTGCGCGGGGATGGAGCCGAAGTACTTCTCGATCCAGGCCAGCGTCTGCTCGGGGTCGATGTCGCCGACCACGGAGAGCACCGCGTTGTTCGGCGCGTAGTAGGTGCGGAAGAACTCGCGGGCGTCCTCCAGGGTGGCCGCGTCCAGGTCCGCCATCGAGCCGATGGGCGTGTGGTGGTAGGGGTGGCCCTCCGGGTAGGCGAGGGCGGTCAGCTTCTCGAAGGCCGTGCCGTAGGGGACGTTGTCGTAGCGCTGGCGGCGCTCGTTCTTGACGACGTCCCGCTGGTTCTCCATGGACTCCTCGTCCAGGGCGGCGAGCAGGGAGCCCATGCGGTCGGCCTCCAGCCAGAGGGCGAGCTCCAGCTGGTGGGCGGGCATGGTCTCGAAGTAGTTGGTCCGCTCGAAGCTGGTCGTGCCGTTGAGGGAGCCGCCGGCGCCCTGGATCAGCTCGAAGTGTCCGTTGCCCTTCACCTGGGCGGAACCCTGGAACATCAAGTGCTCGAAAAGGTGAGCCAGGCCGGTACGTCCCTTGACCTCGTGGCGTGAACCGACGTCGTACCAGAGGCACACCGCCGCCACAGGGGTCAGGTGGTCCTCGGAGAGCACCACGCGCAGACCGTTGGCCAGGCGGTGCTCGGTCGCTGTCAGGCCGCCGGAGCCTGCCTGGGCTGTGGCCGTGTGACCCATGGGCATGTACGTCCCTTCGATCGCGGAGGCGGTGCGTGCCGGACCGCCGTTTCTGCCGGTCCTGCCACTGTATGCAAGCGCGCGAGGAGCCGGTGGCGTTCCCGCGGCGGCCGGGATTCGCCCAGAGCGAGCAGCCCCGGGTGAGCAGTGGGGCGGAAGTGGCCGCCGGGGGCGTAGAGGCGGCTGAGCCGGGGGCGCCGGGACGGCTGAGCCGAAGGCGTAGAGACGGCCGAGCCGGGGGCGCCGGGACGGCTGAGCCGAAGGCGTAGAGACGGCCGAGCCGGGGGCGCCGGGACGGCTGAGCCGGTGCCGCGCGGATGCACCCGCGGCCGGTGCGCGTACTCTTCTCGCGCCGCCGTCCCCGCTCGTGCCGGACGGCCTCAGACCGGGTCCTGCGTCCCGGTTGTCAGTACGGCGGTCCACAATGGTCCGCGACAGATCCGTCATACGCCCGAGTGACCAGAACAAGAGGAGCCGGCAGCGATGGCCCGCCGCAGCACGAAGACCCCGCCGCCCGACGAGCCGTACGAGGAGAAGATCCTCGACATCGACGTCGTCGACGAGATGCAGGGCTCCTTCCTCGAGTACGCGTACTCGGTCATCTACTCCCGCGCCCTGCCGGACGCGCGCGACGGTCTCAAGCCGGTGCACCGCCGCATCGTCTACCAGATGAACGAGATGGGGCTGCGCCCCGACCGCGGCTATGTGAAGTGCGCCCGCGTCGTCGGCGAGGTCATGGGCAAGCTGCACCCGCACGGTGACGCGTCGATCTACGACGCCCTGGTGCGCATGGCGCAGCCCTTCTCCATGCGGGTGCCGCTGGTGGACGGCCACGGCAACTTCGGTTCGCTGGGCAACGACGACCCGCCCGCCGCCATGCGGTACACCGAGTGCCGGATGACCGAGGCCACGGGCCTGATGACGGAGTCCATCGACGAGGACACCGTCGACTTCGCGCCCAACTACGACGGCCAGGAGCGCGAGCCGGTGGCGCTGCCCGCCGCCTTCCCGAACCTGCTGGTCAACGGCGCCTCGGGCATCGCCGTCGGCATGGCAACCAACATGCCGCCGCACAATCTGCGCGAGGTGATCGCGGCCGCCCGGCATCTGATCCGGCATCCGAACGCCGACCTCGACGCCCTGATGAAGCACGTCCCCGGCCCCGACCTGCCCACGGGCGGCCGGATCGTCGGCCTGTCCGGGATCCGCGACGCCTACGAGACGGGCCGTGGCAGCTTCAAGATCCGCGCCACGGTCAGCGTGGAGAACGTGACGCCGCGCCGCAAGGGCCTGGTCGTCACCGAGCTGCCGTTCACGGTCGGCCCGGAGAAAGTGATCGCCAAGATCAAGGACCTGGTCAACGCCAAGAAGCTGCAGGGCATCGCGGACGTCAAGGACCTCACCGACCGCGAGCACGGGCTGCGCCTGGTCATCGAGATCAAGAACGGCTTCGTGCCGGAGGCGGTCCTGGAGCAGCTGTACAAGCTGACGCCCATGGAGGAGTCCTTCGGCATCAACAACGTGGCCCTGGTGGACGGCCAGCCGCTCACCCTGGGCCTGAAGGAGCTGCTGGAGGTCTATCTCGACCACCGCTTCGACGTGGTGCGCCGCCGCTCGGAGTTCCGCCGCGGCAAGAAGCGGGACCGGCTGCACCTGGTCGAGGGCCTGCTCACCGCCCTGCTGGACATCGACGAGGTCATCCGCCTGATCCGCTCCAGCGAGAACTCCGCGCAGGCCAAGGAGCGCCTGATCGAGCGGTTCGGGCTGAGCGACGTCCAGACCCAGTACATCCTCGACACGCCGCTGCGCCGCCTGACCAAGTACGACCGGATCGAGCTGGAGGCGGAGAAGGAGCGGCTGACCGCGGAGATCGAGGAGCTGACCCGGATCCTGGAGTCGGACGCGGAGCTGCGCAAGCTGGTCTCGGCGGAACTGGCCGCGGTGGCGAAGAAGTTCGGCGACGACCGGCGCACGCTGCTGCTGGAGTCGGCCGCGACCCCGTCCGCCTCGGTTCCGCTGCAGGTGGCGGACGACCCGTGCCGGGTGCTGCTGTCCTCGACCGGCCTGCTGGCCCGCACGGCGGACGACCGGCCGTTCCCGGCGGACGCGGGCGCCAAGCGGGTCAAGCACGACGTGATCGTCTCCGCGGTGCCGGCCACCGCACGCGGCGAGGTCGGTGTGGTCACCTCGGCGGGCCGCCTGCTCCGCCTCGACGTGGTCGATCTGCCCCAGCTGCCCGAGGACATGGCCACGCCGAACCTCTCCGGCGGGGCGCCGCTGGCGGAGTTCGTCTCCCTGGCGGACGACGAGGAGGTCCTGTGCCTGACCACCCTCGACGAGTCCTCGCCGGGCCTGGCGCTCGGCACGGAGCAGGGCGTGGTCAAGCGCGTGGTGCCCGACTACCCGGCCAACAAGGACGAGCTGGAGGTCATCACCCTCAAGGAGGGCGACCGGGTCGTCGGCGCGGCCGAGCTGCGCACCGGCGAGGAGGACCTCGTCTTCATCACCGACGACGCCCAGCTGCTGCGGTTCCAGGCCTCCCAGGTGCGTCCGCAGGGCCGCCAGGCGAGCGGCGTGGCGGGCATCAAGCTCGGCCAGGGCGCGCGGGTCATCAGCTTCACCGCCGTCGACCCGTCCAAGGACGCGGTGGTGTTCACCGTCGCGGGCTCCCGCGGCACACTGGACGACTCGGTGCAGACCACGGCCAAGCTGACCCCGTTCGACCAGTTCCCGCGCAAGGGCCGCGCCACCGGCGGTGTGCGCTGCCAGCGGTTCCTGAAGGGCGAGGACTGCCTTTCCCTGGCCTGGGCGGGCCCCGCCCCGGCCCGCGCGGCCCAGAAGAACGGCTCCCCGGTGGCCCTGCCGGAACTGGACCCCCGGCGCGACGGTTCGGGCACGTCGCTGGGCAAGACGGTCGCGGTGATCGCGGGACCTGTGCAGTAGGGCGTGCGGGCCGACTGAGGCGACGGGCGGACCGGCCGCACGGGGCGAGCGACGGCTCCGTGGCGGCCGGTCCGGCCGATCACTCCTCCTTGCCCTCAGCCTCCTTGCCCTCAGCCTCCTTGCCCTCAGGCCGGCTCGTCCGGTCCCGTCGGCTCCCAGTCGTCCACAGGCTCCGAACCGGTCGCCTCCGGCGCCTGACCGTCCTCCGGCGCCTGCACGTATCGCAGCACGCCCCACATGCCGTGCTCGTCGGCCGGTGGGGCGCCGCTCGTGCACGCCTCCAGCTCCTTGCGGAGCTTCCCCGTGTCGATGCCGGTCCCGATGAGCACGAGCTGGGTGAGCCGCTCCGCCCCGGCCGGCCAGGGCTCCGGGTAGAAGCGCAGGAACCGCCCGACCGCGTGCACCTCGTAGCGGTTGCGGGTGTCGTACGGCCCGAAGTCGATGTACCCCTTGATCCGGTACAGCCCCTCGGGCCGGCTGTCGAGGAAGTCCATCGTCCGCCGCGGATCGAGCGGCTCGCCCGAGACGAACGACAGGCTGTCGTACTCCGTGTGCAGATGCCCGGCGTGATCGGGCTCCTCGTCCTCGTGCCGGGGCAGGTCGTCGAAGGAAAGCTGCCCGATGCGCTCGGTGGCGGGACGGCAGTCGAAGAGGAACTCGGGGTCGATGCGGCCGTAGGTGGCGGGCACCACGGGGGCGCGGTCGGCGAGCGAGCGGACGGCTTCGAGAACCCGGTCCGCGTCCGCCGCCCGGTCGAGCTTGTTCACGACGACGAGATCGGCGAGTGCGAGGTGGCGGTCTATCTCCGGGTGCCGGGCTCGGGTCTCGTCGAACTCGGCGGCGTCCACGACCTCCACCAGCCCGCCGTAGACGATGCCGGGGTTCTCGCTGGCGAGCACCATCCTCACCAGCTCCTGCGGCTCGGCCAGGCCACTGGCCTCGATCACGATCACATCGATCCCGGCGGAGGGGCGGGCGAGCCGTTCGAGGTAGGTGTCCAGTTCGCTGCTGTCGACGGCGCAGCACAGGCAGCCGTTGCCCAGGGAGACGGTCGAGTCCCCGAGCGCCCCGGCCACCGCCATGGCGTCGATCTCGATCGCCCCGAAGTCGTTCACCAGCGCGCCGATACGGCTGCCGCCGCGGTGGTGGAGAAGATGGTTCAGCAGCGTGGTCTTCCCGGAGCCGAGGAACCCGGTCAAGACCACGACCGGAATCTGCCGACCGCTGCTCCGCTCCACCACGCGACCCCTCTTCCACCTACGCGCACCCCGGCGCCGAACCGGCGCAAAGACTTCAGGATTGGCTGACGCCCCAGGATACGAGCCGTAAGAACAGCGGCCCAGTGAACGATTGTTAGCAGCATTTACTGGGCAGACGTTGGGCAAGGAGCCGGATTGTGCGACCCTCGCATCCATCCGTGCGCCTCCTCTCCGCCTTCCTGCCGATCAGAGCCGCTCGGCACCCTGGAAGGTGGCAAGCGCCGCCCATCGCTCGCCGGTCCTGCCCGCCCACCCTGCATCCGACGACCGGCGGACGGCCGCCTGGGGTTTTTGACATGGCCACACAGAATGTGGGGTTTCAGATGCTGCGCTCCGCCGCCGCGGGCGCTCTGCTCATGGCCGCGGGTGCACTCGCGGCCATCGCCGCCCAACGGCACGCCATGGAGACGATGCGCCAGCGCGTGGAGGAACTGGAGGAGCAGGCGCGGGCGCAGCAGCGGTCCAACCTGGCCTGGCAGCAGCGCCAGCACTGGGAGTTGCTGAGCAAGGCGATGGACGACCCGGACCTGACCGAAGTCCTGGACATCTACGACACACCCGTCAGCCCCCAGCGGCGGCGCCAGTACCTCTTCGCCAACGCCCTCTACACCAACCTCCTCTGCTACCACCGCATCGGCAATCTCACCCGCGAGGAGTTCTTCCAGCACGTACGGGCCATGTTCCAGAACCCGGTCGTCCGGGAGTACTGGTACGCCACCCGGCACCTCAGGGCGAGCCTCACGGGGACCGAGGAGGCCGAGCTCGGCGCGCTCGTCGACCATCTGCTGCTGCAGCTCGAGGAGGCGGACACCGACGAGTGGTGGGTGGTCGGGGAACCGCCGCCCGCCGACGAGTGAACGATTCTCCACGCGCTGCCGGAACGGATCCGCGGCATGCCGCCCGATCAGCGGTACCCGCCCCCTCCCCGGGCGAAGGCCGGTGAACGCCACCCCCACCGGCCACCCACCATCGGTCCGCCCCCGTGACCCCGTCCGCACGGGGCAGGCGCCAGGCACAGGCGAGGGAGAAGCGGTAGGCACCCAGGCCGAGCGACTTCCTCGGCTACGGCTCGGGGGTGCACGCCCCTGGCCGCACAGTCGCCGCGCTGCGCGCCGCCCACCACCTCAGCCTCGGCCACGGGCTGCCGGAGGCCCTGCGCGACCGGC
This sequence comes from Streptomyces thermospinosisporus, assembly GCF_039526425.1. Taxonomy (NCBI): domain Bacteria; kingdom Bacillati; phylum Actinomycetota; class Actinomycetes; order Kitasatosporales; family Streptomycetaceae; genus Streptomyces; species Streptomyces thermospinosisporus. Next base: position 71,046 of record NZ_BAAAIZ010000067.1, on the reverse strand, counting down.
TGCCCGCCGACGCCCGCGCGCTGGTACTCCGAGGTCGCGCGGACCGGCGTGCTGCCCGGCGACTGACCGCTGACCACCGGGACGGGAACGCCCTCCCCGGGCGGTCCCGGCGCCATCGGCAACAGCCCTCAGGCGTCCGGGATGTCGGCCTTCGCTCTGACGAGGGTCTCCCGGGTGATCACCACGATGCGCTCGTAGTCGGCGCGGACGGCGTCGGCGGGGAGATCGGCCTCCAGTGAGTCAGTCATGTCCGTGCCGATGACCGCGAACTTCCCGTTCGCCAGCTCGAAGATGTCTGGGCACGTCCCACCCGTGGTGCTTCCCCGGAAGCGGGGAGCGACACCGAGGCGGCGGATGATCTGACTCACTGTAAATCTCCTCTGTTCTTGGCACGAGCGTCTCGCCATGCTGCGGTCGCCCTGGGGCAATCATGGACCCACACGCTGGTTGGAGCGTGCTGCTCGCCGCGCGAGCAGCACCCACATCGCCCCTGTTAACAACGAGAACAAAGGGCTGAAACTTGACGGAATCTTAGGGTCCCCTCGCAGGTGTCCGCGCCCACTTGGGCAGAGAACATCGCGTCGGCCGACGTGCCACAGCCCGCCCGTCGACCGTAACGGTCCTTTCTCACGACGAAACAATCGTTTGAACGCCATGGGCTCGCCGCGTACTGTGCGATCGACACCGTCACACACCCGGGAGCGGATCGGTGGAGCACCCGCTGGCTGAGACACTCCGGCGACTGAGGGCGCACGTCGGAGAGGACGGCCTCGATCCTGCGGACCTGGCTGCCCGGACGGCCCTTCCCGAGCACGTGGTGCGCGCTCTGCTGCACGGTGAGGAGGGACCTGCCGACACGGTGGAGGAACGCGTCTGTGAGCGCATCAGGACGCTCGCCGAGGCCCATGTGGTCCGCACCGGCAGGAGGCCTGGCGATCTGGTCTCCGAGATCGCGGCCCGCCTCGGCATCTCCCAGGTCTGGGCCCGCAAACTGCTCAAGGGCGAGAAGCTGCCCAATGTGCCGCTCCTGCACGGCCTCGCCGACTTCTTCGACGTCGTTGGAGGAGAGGTCTTCTTCACCGCACCCGCGGCCGACGCGCTGAACCGGACCCTGCTGCCGCTGCTGGAGAAGTACGAGAATCCCGCGTCCGACCCGGTCCAGGCCCTGCTGCGGAAGTACGGCGTGCGGGCCACGGACCTGCGCTCGCACGGCTGTCTGACGCCCGAGCAGCTCGAGACCCTCCTCGAGGGTGTGATCAAGTCCGTCCTGCCACCGGAGGGAGGCACCGCACGTTGAGCACCCGATTAATGAAGTCCCTGCTCGCCGCGCTCGGGAAGGAGGCGAGCAGGTTCGTACAACGACCCGCCGAACCACGGGTCGTCATGCGTGCGTTCTGCCAGGCGATGAGCGCACGAACGGGCCGCCCGATCCAACTGCTGTTCCGTGCCTTCCCGGCGGACATACCCGTCTCCGGGATGCGCCTCGACCTCGGGGAGAGCACCATCATCGTGGTCGAGGGGAACACGGTGCCCGAGGCACAGCTCGTGATTCTCGGACACGAGTTGTGGCACGAGGAGCAGGGCGACTGCGGGCACCACGTCGCCGGGATGCCCGCTGCGGCGCGCGCCCTCACCGACCAGCCCTCCGACGCGGTTCAGCGGGCGGTGGAGCAGATTCTCACCACCGGGGAAGTATCCCGCGAGGCCCTGCTGGCCGTGGCCGCCCGCGCCGGGTCCGTGGACGACCACGAGGTCACCGCCGAGACCTTCGGGCTGCTGTTCGGCCGTGAGGTGCGCACCTGGATGACGGGGCGCTACGCACAGGATCCCGTCAATCCCACCACCGTCGAGGGCCGGCTCAATCTGTCGCTGCTCGGCCGGGGCGGGCGCATCATCCGATGAGCCCCCGCATCCACATCCCCTACACCGTACCGACGCTGCTCCTGGCGCTGGCGCTGCTCTGCAAATTCCCCACGCTGCTGCGGGCCTGGCGCGACCCTCACATCCGGGCGACGACCGCGCTGCTCGCCTGCGCCACGGCCGTCCTCGTCGTCATCACCCCGGTCAACATCCACCGGCTGAACGTCTGGACCGGAGTCCCGAACATCGCGGCACCGTGGGCCTACAGCTTCCTCACCGGGTTCTGCGCGGCGGCCCTCATCATGATCATCCGGTGGCGGGAGGCGCCCTCCGAACGACGCCGGCGGCGCATGATCGCGATCTACTGCATCTACGGAGGCGTCATCGTCGCCCTGTGGGTGACGTTCCTCCTGGCCGACGTGCCCGAGCCGCGGGTCTACGACCTCGACACCTACTACGCCACCACCCCGTGGATGCGGGAGCACACCCTGCTCTACGTGCTGGCCCACATGGTGTCGTGCCTGGTCACCGCCTCCATGCTGTGGACCTGGTTCTCCGAGATCTCCAACCGGTGGATCAAGTGGGGGGTCGTGCTGCTGCAAGCCGGGTACGCCACCGGGCTCGTCTTCGACGCGTGCAAGCTGATCGCCGTCGCAGCCCGCTGGACCGGCAACGACCTGGACATCCTGAGCACCCATGTGGCTCCCCCCTTCGCGCTGACCCAGGCCTGCCTGGTGGCGCTGGGCTTCCTGGTTCCGCAGGTCGGGCCCTTTCTGCGGACGTGGAGCCGCGACCAGCGCGAGCACCTGCGGCTGCGCCCCCTGTGGCGCACGGTCCGCGTCGTCCGGCCGGCCGCCGCACCCGCCCGGTTCGGCTGGTGGGCGCCTCTGGACCTGCGTCTGATGCAGCGTCAGCAACGCATCCATGACGCCCTCCGTCTGCTCGCCCCTTATTTCGACCCCGCGTTGTACGAACGCGTCCACGCCGTGGCGGCGGCCGGGCACGACCCGGCCCGGGCACGCGGCATCGCGGGTGCCGTCGCCATCCGCGCAGCCGTCGAGGCGTACCGCGCGGGCACCCCTCGCAGCACGAGCGACCTGCCCTCGCAGATCGGCCCCGCCGTCACCGACCACATCGACGACATCTCCCGGTCCTTGTACCGGCCCCGCACCCTCGACCGCATCCGCCAGCGGGTGACCAGCACAGAAAGCGTGAACGCACATGCCTGACACAGCCACCTGCCGGCCCACCGCCGTCGTCATCGGCGCCAGCTCCACGGGCCTGTTCGCCGCGGCCGCACTCGCCGACCACGCCGACGTCATCCTCGTCGAACGCGACATGCTCCCCGACGGCCCGGCGCCCCGGCGGGGCGTGCCCCAGGCGCGGCACGCTCATCTCGTGTGGAGCGGAGGGGTGCTCGCCCTCCAGGACCTGTTGCCCGGTCTCGTCGAGGACGTCGTGGCCCACGGGGGCCGGCTGATCCGCGTGATGGCCGACATGGTCTCCCGCGCGCCCAACGAGGTCTGGTTCCGCCGCTTCGAGCACGGCCACCACCGCAATCTGGTCTGCTCCCGCGACCTCCTCGACCACGTCACCCGACAGCACGTCCTGACCCGCGACCACGTCACCGTCCGTCAGGACACCACCGTCCTGGGCCTGGCGGGCGACGCCGACCGCATCACCGGCGTCCGGATACGCAGCGGCGGGCAGGAGACCACCCTGACCGCCGATCTGGTCGTCGACGCCTCCGGCCGCGGCTCCCACGCCCACCGCTGGCTCACCGGCCTGGGCCTCCCGCAGGTCGCCGAACGCGAGGTCGACGCCGGCATCGCCTACGCCACCCGCCTCTACCGCGCCCCCGGCAGCACCGCCGACACGGACTTCCCGCTCATCAACGTCCAGGCCAACCCCGCCAAGCCCCCGGGCCAGGGCGGCGTCATCCTCCCCGTCGAGGGCGGTCGCTGGATCGTCACCCTCGCCGGATCCCGAGGTGGTGAACCCCCCGCCGACCCCGACGGGTTCCTCGACTTCGCGCTCGGACTCGGCGACCCCGTCATCGGCGAACTGCTGAAGGCCGCCGAACCGCTCAGCGACGTCGTCACCACCCGCTCCACCGCCAACCGCCGTCGCTACTACGAGAAACTCCGCCGGTGGCCCGACGGGTTCACCGTTCTCGGTGACGCCGTCGCCGGCTACAACCCCGTCTACGGGCACGGTCTGACCGTCGCCGCCCAGTGCGCCCTCGCCGTCCGCAGCGTGCTGCGTGACCACCGCATCACGGCCCCCGGCACCGCACGCCTCCTCCAGCGCGCCGCGGCCCGTCCCGTCGCCGCCGCCTGGGACCTGGCGGTGGGGCAGGACGCCTTCTACCCCGGCGCCACGGACTCGCCGCCCACCGCCCTGGAGAGGTTCCTCGCACGCCTCGTCGACCGGGCCGTGGTCACCGGCGCCCGCAACCCCCGCGCCATGACGGCTCTGCTCGACGTCATGAGCCTGGAGAAGCCGCCGACCCGCTTCCTCTCCCGGGACATGCTCGTCCCCATGCTGTTCGGCCCGAGGAAGCCGCTCCTGCAGGGCCCACCGCTCGCCGAGCACGAACGGAAGTCGGCCGTCTCCTGACCCGGGTGCCGCTCCCTCGGGCGGCCCCGGCCGGGGACACGGTGGGGTGCCACGGCACGCCGGAGCAAGTCAGGTTAGGCTCACCTCTGTGAGTACGTGCTCAACCGTCTCCCGCGAGCTCGACGAGCCCGTCGCGGGAACCGCGGCGACCGCGAGGACCTGGCTGCTGCTGGAGCAGCCAGGACCCTGGGGTGCAAAGGCGCTGACGTCGAGCCATCTCGACCCGGCTCTGGGCCGGGCCCTGGAGGCGGCCGCGCAGGGCACCGGGGTGCGCATCGCGCTGATCCGCCGCCCGGGGCGGCACGCGGACTTCCACGCACCTGCTACCCGCCAGGTGTATGCGGCCCACATCGTTCCGGGGAACGTATGGCTGCACTCCGCCACCACCACGGATCCCGGGCAGCTCCTCGGCCTCGACTTCGCCGCGCTCGGCAGGGGCGAGCACGCCACCTTCGGCTCGGCGCTCGGCGGCCGGCCGCACGATGGCGATCCGCTGACCCTCGTCTGCACCAACGGCAAGCGCGACCGCTGCTGCGCACTGCTCGGGCGTCCGCTGGCGGCCGAGCTCGTCTCCTCCGGTGTCGACGGGGTCTGGGAGGTGACGCATCTCGGCGGGCACCGCTTCGCGCCGACGGTGCTGGTGCTGCCGTACGGCTACGCGTACGGCAGGGCCGAGGCGCACTCCGTCAAGGAGGTCCTGCAGGCGGCGCGGGAGGGCAGGGTCGTGGTGGACGGCTGCCGCGGGAGCTCCGCCTGGGAGCGTCCCGGCCAGGCGGCGGAGCTGGCCGTGCGCGAGGCGGCGGGCGAGTACGCGGCGGAGGCGCTGCGCGTGGTGCGGACGGACGGCGCGGCTCCGCGCTGGCGGGTGACCGTCGCCCACGCCGACGGCCGCCGGTGGCTCGTCGAGGTGGCCCAGGGTGCGTCCCTGCCGCCGCGCCCGGAGAGCTGCGGCTCGGTGCTGGGCTCGCCCACGCGCATGGACGTGGTCGCGCTGCACGAGGTGACGATGGCGGCACTGGCGAGCTGAGCAGGGGCAGGGCCGGGGCCGCTCGCGGTCGGCATGCGAACGTCGGGCGAGATCCACGCCACACCCCTACGGCGCCTCGCGCCCGCGCACGTACCGTCATGGGCATGAGCGCCACTCCCCCCGCTCGCCGGCTGCGTCTGGGACTGCCCCGGCGGGTGTTCTCGCAGGTGCTGCTGATGCAGCTGGCGATCGCCGCGGGAGTCGCTGTGCTGGCGACCGGGCTGTTTCTCGCGCCGCTCGGCGATCAGCTGGACGACCAGGCCATGCGCCGCGCGCTGGCGATCGCACAGACCACGGCCCAGCAGGACCGGATCGCCGAGGACCTGCGCAGCACTCCCCCGTCGCCGGACGGGCCGGTGCAGCAGGAGGCGGAGCGGATCCGCAAGACCACCGGGGCCGAGTACGTGGTGGTGATGGACAAGCGCGGGGTGCGCTGGTCGCACACCGACCCGCGCCGGATCGGCGGCCATGTCTCGACCGACCCGGGCAGGGCCCTGGCCGGCCACGAGGTCATGGAGATCGACGAGGGCACCCTGGGGCGCTCCGCACGGGGCAAGGTGCCGCTGCGCGACGACAGCGGCGAGATCGTCGGGGCGGTCTCGGTCGGCATCGCCTACGACAGTGTGCGGGCCCGGCTCATCCAGGCGATCCCAGGGCTGCTCGCGTATGCGGGCGGCGCGCTGGCCGTCGGCGCGCTCGCCGCGTGGCTGATCTCCCGGCGGGTGCAGCGGCAGACCCGTGACCTGGCCTTCTCGGACATCGCTGCCCTGCTGGCCGAGCGGGAGGCCATGCTGCACGGCATCCGGGAGGGCGTCGTCGCCCTCGACCGCGCCGGGCGCATCCGCCTGCTGAACGACGAGGCGCAACGGCTGCTGGACATCGGCGGCGAGGCCGTGGGCCGCACCCCGGACGAGGCGCTCGGCGCGGGCCGCACGGCCGATGTGCTGGCGGGCCGGGTGACGGGCACCGATCTGCTGACGGTGAGCGGGCCCCGCGTGCTGGTGGCGAACCGGATGCCGACCGACGACGGCGGCGCCGTGGCCACCCTGCGCGACCGCACGGAGCTGGACCAGCTGGGCCGGGAGCTGGACTCCACCCGCGGTCTGATCGACGCGCTGCGCGCCCAGGACCACGAGCACGCCAACCGCATGCACACCCTGCTGGGGCTGCTCGAGCTGGAGATGTACGAGGAGGCGGTGGAGTTCGTCGGCGAGGTCGTCGGGGATCACCGGGCCACCGCCGAGCAGGTCACCGAGAGGATCCGTGACCCGCTGCTCGCCGCGCTGCTGGTGGGCAAGGCGACGGTCGCCGCCGAGCGGGGTGTGGCCCTGAAGGTCTCGGACGGCACCCGGCTGCCGGACCGGCTGATCGACCCCAGGGGGCTGGTGACGGTCGTGGGCAACCTGGTGGACAACGCCCTGGACGCCACCGCGGGCACTCCGGGGGCGCGGGTGGAGGTCGAGCTGCGCACCGAGGGGCGAACGGTGGTGCTCGTGGTGCGCGACACCGGGCCCGGGATCGCGCCCGAGCAGCGCGAGGTGGTGTTCACCGAGGGCTGGTCCACCAAGCGGGCGCCGGAGCACCGCGAGCGCGGCATCGGACTCTCCCTGGTGCGCAGGTCCGCCGAGCGTCAGGGCGGCAGCGCGACCGTGGGCGAGGCACCCGGCGGCGGTGCCGAGTTCACCGTGGTCCTGCCGGAGGCGCTGACGGACACCGAGCCGCAGCCCGCCCTGTCCGGCACGGCAGGCCCGGGGGCCGCCGAGGAGGAGTCGCGATGATCGAGGTCCTGGTGGTGGACGACGACGTCCGGGTGGCGCGGGTCAACGCCGCCTATGTCGAGAAGGTCCCGGGCTTCCATGTCGCCGGGCTCGCGCACTCCGCCGCCGAGGCGCTTGCCGGACTGGAGCGGCGGCCGGTGCCAGACCTGGTGCTGATGGACCACTATCTGCCGGACGACACGGGGCTGGCGGTCGTGCGGGAGATGCGCCGGCGCGGCCACCAGACCGACGTGATCATGGTGACGGCGGCACGGGACGTGTCCACCGTGCAGGCGGCGATGCGCCACGGTGCGCTGCAGTACCTGGTCAAGCCGTTCGCCTTCGCGGGCCTGCGCGCCAAGGTGGAGGCGTACGCGGAGCTGCGGCGGACGCTGGACGGCGGCGGTGAGGCGGAGCAGGCGGAGGTGGACCGCATCTTCGGCGCCCTGTCCGCCTCCGGGGAGCCCCAGCTGCCCAAGGGACACTCGCCCACCACGGCCGACCTGGTGCGGCGGTCGCTGATGAACGCCGAGGGCCGCTGTCCGCCCAGGAGATCGCCGGACTCACCGGGGTGAGCCGGCAGCCCGCGCAGCGCTATCTGAAGCTGCTGGAGCGCACCGGCCGGGCCACGCTGACGCTGAAGTACGGCGACGCGGGCCGCCCGGAACACCGTTATGTGTGGGCGACCCGCGCCTCGGGACACGGCCCATAGGGGCGGGGGAAGGAACCGTGCCCTCCCTACATACGGACGGGGGCGCCGTGCGTCTCCATGACGTGCCGGTCCTCACACCGGGCCGGGTGCCCCGGTCACCGGCCGTTCCTCACACAGGGCCGGGTGCCCGGTCACCGGCCGTTCCTCACACAGGGCCGGGTGCCCCGGTCACCGGCCGTTCCTCACACCGGGCCGGGTGCCCGGTCACCGGCCGTTCCTCGCTGCGCGCCCGGCGCCCTGGTCACCGGCCGGTCCTCGCACCGAGCCCGGCGCCTCGGTCACGCCCCCGGTGCTCACACCGCCCCGGCCCCGGTCAGGGAGCGCACCTCGGTCTCCGCGTGGCGTGCCGCGTCCGGTTCCTCGTCGGAGGTGACGGTGCCGAGCCAGCCGGCGAGGAAGCCGAGCGGGATGGAGAGCAGGCCCGGATTCTGCAGCGGGAACAGCTGGAAGTCGACGCCGGGAAAGAGGGATTCGGGACTGCCGGAGACCACCGGTGAGAGCAGGACCAGCAGCACCGAGGGGACGAGACCGCCGTAGACGGCCCAGACGGCACCCCGGGTGGTGAAGCCGCGCCAGAACAGGGAGTACAGCAGCACGGGCAGGTTGGCGGAGGCTGCGACCGCGAAGGCGAGGCCGACCAGGAAGGCGACGTTGAGGTCGCGGGCCAGCAGGCCGAGGGCGATGGCGACCGCGCCGATGGCCACGGCGGCGGCCTTGGCCACGGCGACCTCGCTGCGCTGCTTTCCGCCGGGGCGGCGCAGCGTGGCGTACAGGTCGTGGGCGACGGACGCCGAGGAGGCGAGGGTGATGCCGGCGACCACGGCGAGGATGGTGGCGAAGGCGACCGCCGCGACGACCGCGAAGAGGACCGTTCCGCCGGTGGAGCCGGCGCCGCCGCCCAGGTCGAGGGCGAGCAGCGGCACCGCGGTGTTGCCGGAGGCGTGCGAAGTGCGGACGGTCTCGGTGCCGACGATGGCGGCGGCGCCGAAGCCGAGGACGATGGTCATCAGGTAGAAGCCGCCGATGAGTCCGATCGCCCAGATCACCGACCGGCGCGCCGCCCGCGCGGTGGGCACGGTGTAGAAGCGGGAGAGGATGTGCGGCAGACCGGCCGTGCCCAGCACCAGGGCGAGGCCGAGGCTCATGAAGTCGAAGCGGGCGGTCCAGTCGCCGCCGTAGGACAGGCCGGGGGCCAGGAAGGCCTCGCCGTGGCCGCTGCGCTCGGCGGCGGTGGACAGCAGCCGGTTGATGTCGCCGTGGAAGCGCAGCAGTACGCCGACGGTCAGGGCGACGGTGCCGCCGAGCAGCAGGACCGCCTTGACGATCTGGATCCAGGTGGTGGCCCGCATGCCGCCCACCGACACATAGATCACCATGAGCGCTCCGACGCCGATGACGGTCCAGGCGCGGGCCGCCTCGCTGCTGCCGCCGAGCAGCAGCGCGACCAGGCTGCCGGCGCCCACCATCTGCGCCACCAGGTAGAGCACGGACACGGTGACCGAGGAGGTGCCCGCGGCGATCCGCACCGGCCGCTCGCGCATGCGGGACGCGACGACGTCGGCGAGGGTGAACCGGCCGCAGTTGCGCACCAGCTCGGCGACGAGGAAGAGCACGACCAGCCAGGCGACCAGGAAGCCCACGGAGTAGAGCATCCCGTCGTAGCCGACCAGGGCGATGAGTCCGGAGATGCCGAGGAAGGAGGCGGCGGACATGTAGTCGCCCGCGATGGCAAAACCATTCTCCATCGGGGTGAAGAGCCGCCCGCCCGCGTAGAACTCCTCCGCCGAGCCCTGCCGGTGCCGGCTCACCCAGGTGGTGATGGCGAGGGTGATCGCGACGAACGCGCTGAACAGCAGCAGGGCCAGGGTCTGGTGGTCACCCGTCATGCGGCACCGCCTCTGGAGCGCGACAGCTCCTGGGTGTCCCAGCGCAGGTCCAGCGCGGCCCGGTCCCGGCGGAGCCTGGCGTGGCGTGCGTAGGCCCAGGTCAGCAGGAAGGTGGTGAGGAACTGTCCGAGTCCTGCCAGCATGGCCACGTTGACCGCTCCGGTGACCTGCCGGGCCATCAGCTCCGGCGCGGTGGTGGCGGTGACGACATAAGCCACGTACCAGACGAGGAAGGCGACGACGCCGGGGACGACGAACCTGCGGTAGCGGCTGCGGACCTCCTGGAAGGCCGCGCTGCGCTGGACCTGGAGATACACGTCGGCGGGGTCGGCGGCGGCTGCGTCCCCCGCCCGCGCCGGGGGCACCGGCGCGGGCGGTTCGGCGGACTCGCCCCAGCCCGCGGCGAGGGCGTCGTACCACGGGTCGTCGTACTCGGCGTCCCGTGACGGAACGCCGGGCCGTCCATTGCTTGACTGCATGTCCAAGGATGGACAGAACGGGAAGATCCCTGACTCTTCTTCCCCGGCGCCTTCACCCCATCAGGTGACGCGTCGTGCTGGTCACGGGGGCCGTTGCGCCCGGCAACGGCCCCGTGCGGCGGTCAGGCGTCGATGCGCGAGCGGTCCAGCGTGGCGGCCGAGCTGGAGATGAACTCCTTGCGCGGGGCGACCTCGTTGCCCATGAGGAGCTCGAAGACCTTCTCGGCGGCCTCCAGGTCGGTGAGGTTGATCCGGCGCAGCGTGCGGTGGCGCGGGTCCATGGTGGTCTCGGCCAGTTGGTCGGCGTCCATCTCGCCGAGGCCCTTGTAGCGCTGGATGGAGTCCTTGTAGCGGATGCCCTTGCTCTGGAACTCCATGAGCTTGTCGCGCAGTTCCCGGTCCGAGTACGTGTACACGTACTTGTCCTGGCCCTTCTTGGGCTGGACGATCTCGATCCGGTGCAGCGGCGGCACCGCGGCGAACACCCGGCCGGCCTCGACCATCGGGCGCATGTAGCGGTGGAACAGGGTCAGCAGCAGGGTGCGGATGTGGGAGCCGTCCACATCGGCGTCGGTCATCATGATGATCTTGCCGTAGCGGGCCGCGTCGATGTCGAAGGTCCGCCCGGAGCCGGCTCCTATGACCTGGATGATCGCGCCGCACTCGGCGTTCTTCAGCATGTCCGTGACGGACGACTTCTGGACGTTGAGGATCTTGCCCCGGATCGGCAGCAGCGCCTGGAACTCGGAGTTCCGGGCGAGCTTGGCCGTGCCGAGCGCGGAGTCGCCCTCGACGATGAACAGCTCGCTGCGGTCGACGTCGTCGCTGCGGCAGTCGGCGAGCTTGGCGGGCAGCGAGGAGGACTCCAGGGCCGTCTTGCGGCGCTGGGCGTCCTTGTGCTGGCGGGCCGCGATGCGGGTGCGGGCCGCGGCGACGGCCTTCTCCAGGACGGCCCGGGCCTGCTGGGCGGCGTCCCGCTTGCTGGAGGTCAGGAACGCCTTGAGCTCCTTGGAGACCACATTGTTCACGATGCGGCGGGCCGCGGAGGTGCCGAGGACCTCCTTGGTCTGACCTTCGAACTGCGGCTCGGCGAGGCGCACCGTGACGACCGCGGTGAGGCCCTCCAGCGCGTCGTCCTTGACGATGTCGTCCTCGGCGACGCGCAGCAGCTTCTTGGCCCGCAGCACCTCGTTCAGCGTCTTGGTGACGGCCTGCTCGAAGCCGGCGACATGGGTGCCGCCCTTGGGGGTGGCGATGATGTTGACGAAGGACTTGACGGTGGTGTCGTAGCCGGTGCCCCAGCGCAGCGCCACGTCCACACCGAGTTCGCGGGTGACCTCGGTGGGGGTCATCTGCCCGCGCTCGTCGAGCACCGGGACGGTCTCCTTGAAGGTGCCCTGGCCGGTGAAGCGGAGGGTGTCGCAGATGGGCTTGTCGGAGGCCAGGAACTCACAGAAGTCCTTGATGCCGCCGTCGTAGCGGAAGGACTCCTCGCCCTTGCTGCCGCCCTCGCCGAGCCCGTACTCGTCGCGGACGACGATGGTCAGGCCGGGCACCAGGAAGGCGGTCTGGCGGGCGCGGGCGTGCAGGTTCTCCAGGGAGAGCTTGGCGTCCTTGAGGAAGATCTGCCGGTCGGCCCAGTAGCGCACGCGGGTGCCGGTGCGGCTCTTGGGGATCTTCTTGATCTTGCGCAGCCCGCTCTTGGCCTCGAACTTCGCGTCCGGCCCGGGGCCGGAGAACTCTCCGGGCACGCCCCGGCGGAAGCTGATGGCGTGGGTGTGCCCGCCGCGGTCCACCTCGACGTCCAGGCGGGCGGAGAGGGCGTTGACCACGGAGGCGCCGACGCCGTGCAGGCCGCCGGAGGCCGCGTAGGAGCCGCCGCCGAACTTGCCGCCGGCGTGCAGCTTGGTCATCACGACCTCGACGCCGGACAGGCCGGTCTTGGGCTCGACGTCCACGGGGATGCCGCGGCCGTTGTCCCGGACCTCCACCGAGCCGTCGTCGTGCAGGATCACCTCGATGCGGTCGCAGTATCCGCCGAGGGCCTCGTCCACGGAGTTGTCGATGATCTCCCAGAGGCAGTGCATCAGACCGCGGCTGTCGGTGGATCCGATGTACATGCCGGGGCGCTTCCGCACGGCCTCGAGCCCCTCGAGGACGAGCAGGTGCCGCGCGGTGTAGTTGGAACCGTCGCGGTCTGCTCCTGCCAGCAGCGCTGTGGACGGCACGGACGTCTCGGCGGTCACGCGGTTCGCTCCTCGCTGAATTTCAGTTGGGGCCCTCGTGGGTAAGGGCACCGCTTCAGTCACCGGTAGGAGGGTACCGAGGCCTGGTAGAGCCGTTGTAACGCCACCCTCGACTGACCACAGCATAGTCCCGAGTCGTATACTTGTTCGATCCCTCGATGGAGTGAAGCACACATCACGTTCCCTTCCGGGCATGAACCATTTAGGCTCCGGGCACGTCCTCATGAACAACCGGCAACCCAGCCGGGAGGGCCGACCACCGAATACGACGCGAATCCGTACGACACAGAGACACGCAATACGGCACATTCGCCGCCAACCGGCAACAGCCAGCCGTCTCGGAAGATTTTTTCGAGAGAAAGCCACGAGCGGGAACGTTTTGGGGCTGGTTGGATGTTGACCCTGGTACGACAGCTCGTCGAGCTAGAGAAGAGGCGACGTGACTACTGTTCTGACTTCCGCGAGCCCGCTGACGGCCGCCGACCGCTGCGACCGCTGCGGCGCCCAGGCCTACCTGCGCGTCGTCCTGCTGAGCGGCGGAGAACTGCTCTTCTGCGCCCACCACGGTCGCAAGTTCGAGCCGGAACTCAAGAAGATCGCCGCTGAGATACAGGACGAGACGGAGCGGCTCACCGCCCCGGGCAACGCCTCCGGCGAAGAGCGCTGACATCTCGCGTACGACGACGAGCAGCCCGGCACAGGCCGGCACACGGGCGGCCGCCTCC
>NZ_BAAAIZ010000067.1:37521-57700 GCF_039526425.1 Streptomyces thermospinosisporus | reverse complement strand
GTCATGCGCTCGTCCCCCTGACGCCCTCGAGGCGGTCGCCGTACGCCTTCAGGGCTGCGGAGCCCTCTGAGGGCCCTTTGTGAGTGTGCCGGCGTTCCTCGCCGCGCGTCGGCGCCCTGCCCCGCTGCTGTGGGCCTCACCCCCAGCCGAGCGTCCGCAGGACGTCGGAGATGCGGGTGTAGACGCCCGGGCTGCCGGCCCAGCCGCAGCCGCTCCCCCAGGACACCAGCCCTATCAGCCGCCCCTGCGCCACCAGCGGCCCCCCGCTGTCCCCCTGACAGGCGTCCCGGCCGCCCTTCTCCTCACCGGCGCAGAGCATCGTCCCGGCGTGGTAGCTGCCGCTGACCCCGCCCGGGTACGCCTTCTCGCACAGGGCGTCCGGCAGAACGTGCACCCGTGCCGCGTGCAGGCTGCCCGCATAGCTGCCGCCGCCCGTGGTGTCCCCCCATCCGTAGACCGTCGCGGGCGTGTACGCCCGGTACGCCGGGTCGCCCCCGCGGGCCATCCCTATGACGGATCCGGAGGGAAGCTTCTCGGCCAGGGTGAGCACCGCGAAGTCACCCGAGTTGCCGACCCCGTCGTAGCCGGGATTCACCCACACCGAGCTCACGGGTATCTCCCGGCCCTTGTCCGACAGCAGCTCGCTGCGCCCGGCTATGACCCTGAGGTCCCGGATCTGCGTGGGCTTCGCGCCGAGGACGCTCTCGTCCATGCAGTGGGCCGCGGTGAGCACGGTGCTCGGGCCGACCGCCACTCCCCCGCAGAACTGGCCTGCGCGCGTACCTCCGAACAGGTCACGGCTGGACAGCGCGACCGTCCACGGGCTCTGAGAGACGTCGACCGGGAACCCCCCGACGACGATGCTGTCGGCGACCGCCGGAGAGGCCGAGGCCAGCGGCGTCGTGGCCGCGGCGGCTGCGAGTACCAAGGGCCGGACCAGGGCCCGGGCAAGACGACGTCGCATGCACACTCCTCACACTGGGGTGGTCATTGGACACCCAGCGTGATCCACTGTGCCCGGCCCCGCACCCGCGCGAGGGCACGACGAAGGCCCGGCAGCCCCGCCTGAACGGGGTGCCGGGCCTTGAGTCGTTGCGAGCGACCGGTGACCGGTCGCCGGCCGGTCGGGGCAGTCGCGGTCGGTGACGGGCCGGTGACTAGTCGAGGTAGTCGCGCAGCACCTGCGAGCGCGAGGGGTGGCGCAGCTTCGACATCGTCTTCGACTCGATCTGGCGGATGCGCTCACGCGTCACGCCGTACACCTTGCCGATCTCGTCGAGGGTCTTCGGCTGACCGTCGGTGAGACCGAAGCGCATGGAGACAACGCCCGCCTCGCGCTCGGACAGGGTGTCGAGCACCGAGTGCAGCTGCTCCTGCAGCAGCGTGAAGCTCACCGCGTCGGCCGGGACGACGGCCTCGGAGTCCTCGATGAGGTCACCGAACTCGCTGTCGCCGTCCTCGCCCAGCGGGGTGTGCAGGGAGATCGGCTCGCGGCCGTACTTCTGGACCTCGATGACCTTCTCCGGGGTCATGTCGAGCTCCTTGGCCAGCTCCTCCGGGGTGGGCTCGCGGCCCAGGTCCTGGAGCATCTGGCGCTGCACACGGGCGAGCTTGTTGATGACCTCGACCATGTGCACCGGGATACGGATGGTGCGGGCCTGGTCGGCCATCGCGCGGGTGATCGCCTGACGGATCCACCAGGTGGCGTACGTGGAGAACTTGTAGCCCTTGGTGTAGTCGAACTTCTCGACCGCGCGGATCAGACCGAGGTTGCCCTCCTGGATCAGATCCAGGAAGAGCATGCCGCGGCCGGTGTAGCGCTTGGCCAGGGAGACCACAAGACGGAGGTTGGCCTCCAGCAGGTGGTTCTTGGCGCGCCGGCCGTCCTCGGCGATGATCTCGAGCTCGCGCTTGAGCTTCGGCGCCAGCTTGTCGGAGTTGGCCAGCTTGTCCTCGGCGAACAGACCCGCCTCGATGCGCTTGGCCAGCTCCACCTCCTGCTCGGCGTTGAGCAGGGGGACCTTGCCGATCTGCTTGAGGTAGTCCTTGACCGGGTCGGCGGTGGCACCGGCGGCGGCGACCTGCTGGGCGGGCGCGTCGTCCTCGTCCTCGTCGGAGAGCACGAAGCCGGCGGTCTCGGCGCTCTCGGGCTCCTCGGCGACCTTGGTGTCCTCGAGGACCTCGTCGTCGACCAGCTCGACGTCGTCCTTCTTCGCCGCGGTCTTCTTGGCAGCCGTCTTCTTGGCCGCGGTCTTCTTGGTGGCCGCCTTCTTGGCGGTGGTCTTCTTGGCAGCCGTCTTCTTGGCGGGTGCCTTCTCCTCGGCGGCCGGCTCGGCGGCGGACTCCGCTGCGGGCGTGGCGGTGGCGGTGGCCTTGCGGGTGGACGACGCCTTCGCCGCTACCGTCTTCTTGGTGGCGGTGCGCTTGGCCGGACTCTTCGCTGCGACGCTCTTTCGGGTCCGCTTGGGCTCTGCGGCACTGACCATCAGCGTCACACCCTCTTCCTCGAGGATCTGGTTGAGGCTGCGCAGTACGTTCTTCCACTGAGTGGCCGGAATCTGGTCAGCTTCGAAGGCCCGACGCACGTCATCGCCGGCGATCTGCCCCTCAGCCTTTCCCCGCTCAATGAGCGCCATGACAGAGACGGACTCGGCGATCTCCGGCGGGAGCGTACGGGATGTGCTGGCCGACACGAACAACCTCTCGGAACGTTGGAAAACGGCTTCCGGCTCTGCCCACCGTGGGCAGGAGCCGACCGCCGGCTTGGGGATGGGCCGACGGCGCGGGCGGGCGCCGGGGAGAAGCACAGCGCCATGAACGGCGTCCGTATTCCCTCCGCGGCTGTCACCTCTTAGGTCATCGCGTTCCTTCCAGGAGCGTTACGCCCATTCCGCGTGGCCCGAGTCACATCCCATAAGTGCCCATAACTTGTCATAAGGGGACAATTACGGCCACTGGTGGTCGAGGCCGTCACGCCGCTGCGGGCGGGTGCGGTCCCGGAGCGGCCCGGCCGGCCGTCGTCCCCGCGACGCTCGGCGCCCCGGTGCGCGGCGGTTTCCGGCCCCCGGGGTCGTCCCGCGCCTGCCCGGCTCATCCCTCGGTCACTTCACATCCAACCCCTACCCGCTGCCGGACACCCGACCCCTGTCCGCTGCGGGACACCCCGAGCCCATCCGCTTGTCCGCTGCGGGCTCCCCCTCACTGCCGGACCCCGCCGGATCGCCGAGGATCCCGCGGGGTCCGACAGGGGGACGGCCCGGCGACCGGGCGTTGCCACAGGAGGGGGATGGCAACGCCCGGCGGGGCCGCAGGCGGAACGCCGTCAGTGCTCGCGCGGAGCGGGCACCACGCGTTCCACGTCGGGGTGGACCGTGAGGAGCTGGCGCATGGCCGCCTCGGCCGCCGCGCCGTCGCCGCTCGCGAGGGCGTCCACGATCCGGCCGTGGTGCGCCACCGAGGTCTCGTTCGGCCGCTCACAGCCGGTGACCGGACCGCCTGAGACCTGCAGCGCGGCGGAGACGATGCCGGACAGGTGCTCGAGCATGCGGTTGCCGGCGACCTGGATCAGCAGGGAGTGGAACTCGGAGTCGGCGCGCGCGAAGGTGAGCCCGTCGCTCTGGGCGATGGCGTGGCTCATGATGTCGACCATGGCGGACAGCCGCTGCTGCACGTCCTCGCGCCCGTGTCCGGCGGCCACGCGGGCGGCCAGGGGCTCGATCGTCCAGCGCAGCTCGCTCAGCTCACGGCGCTGGTCGTCGCGCTGCGGCCCGAAGGCCCGCCACTCGATGATGTCCGGGTCCAGCAGGTTCCAGTCGCTGACGGGGCGCACCCGCGTGCCGACATTGGGGCGGGCGCTGACCAGGCCCTTGGCCTCCAGGACGCGGAGCGACTCGCGGACGACGGTGCGGGAGACCTCGAAGCGCTGGCCGATCTCCTCGGGCACCAGGGGGCGGTCGGCGCCCAGGTCGCCCGAGACGATCATCTGTCCCAGCTGCTGGACGAGTTGGCCGTGCAGTCCGCGGCCGCGGCTGCCCGCGGCCCGCCGGCTCACCCGGCCCAGATCCGGGTCCGCGCCGTCCCAGACGGGTGCCCCGCCGCGGTCGACGGCGGGCGCCTCCTCAAAGGGGTAGCGGTCGAGTTCGCCCGGGCTCGCGAGGCCGGAGTCTGCGGAGCGGGCGGCGGTCATCATGGTGTGCGCAAGGGTACTCACGCATCCTTTGTCGGCGCCGGTTCCAACTCCCTTGAGGGCTTTGGTGAAAAGCACACGAAAGGGTGATCGCTCACGCCGTCGCAATTGACGCCTTATCGGAAAGAAATGGGCTTTCCCCGGGAAGTTGTGCGCACGGGCGAACCGATATCGGCATGGACGTTCGTCATCGGACCCTGCTGCGCAGATTTGTGAGCAGATATGCGCACAGCAGCGCGGCCACCGACAACGCCATTGCCCCACCCACGGGTTGAGCGACCAGCCGCAGAACACCCTCGAGGTAGCGCTCCCCGCCGAAGGGCCACCCGAGCGGGAACAGCTCCCGCACCCGTGCCGGGAACCCGGCCGCCGCGCGCACCGACGACCCCCGTGACATCCACTGCACGAGGGGAACCACGAGCAGCGGCACGGCGAGCACCGCGGCCAGCCCCGCCGTGGTGGACCGGAAGACCCCCGCGGCCAGCACCCCGGCCCAGGCGCAGCCGGTCACCAGCCCGAGCCAGCTGGCACCGAGCGCGAGCCAGTCGTCCGGCACCTCGACGAGCTCGCCCCCGTAGACGAGATAGAGCACCTCGGCGTCGCAGCCGACGGTCAGCACGGCGAGCAGCAGGGCGATCAGGGAAGCCACCAGGAGCTTGGCGGTCAGCAGCCCTAGCCGCCGGGGCACGGTGCCGCGGTCGGCCGCCAGGGCGGGGTGACGGAACTCGTCACCGAAGGCCAGCGCGCCGAGCAGCCCCGCCCCGAGCGCCGCGGGCGGCAACGGCAGCTGCCGCGGCCAGGCGGCCAGCAGCCGCGGCTGCGGAGTGTGCCCGAGCCGCGCCGAGAGCACGGCGGTGAGCACGGAGGCGATCAGGACCGCGGCCCCGATGCCGAATCCGGTGCCGATGCCGGTCGCCCGCCGGATCTCGTACCGCAGCGGCCGCAGCGGGCTGGGCGCGGGGCGGACGGTGATGGGGGGCGGGAGCTCGGAGAGCGCGGTCGGGGCGGGGGCGAGGGCTGGGGATGAATCGGGGGCGCCGGGGGCGCCGGGGGCGTCTTCGTCTTGGAGTGGGGTGCTGCTGGAGCTTGTCGCTGGGGGCGGCGGGGCGGCGGCGCGCGCAGGAGGTTCGGCGGGGGCCTCGGCAGGTGTGGCGAGTGCGGGGGTGGCGAGTGCGGGGGTGGCGAGTGCGGGGGCGAGGACTTCGGTTTCGAGGGCGCGGGCAACCGGGCCGGAGGCGTCGGCATCCGTTTCGGAGGTGGTGGCGGTGGCAGCGGCGTAAACGGGGGTCGCGGTGGGGGCGTCGACGGGGGCAGTGGTGGTGGCGACCGCACCGGCGGCTTCCTCGGTCACGGCATGGACGGCCGGTGAGGCGGACGTCTCGGGTGGTGCGGCCGTGGCGCCCGGGCCCATGTCTCCGACCTCGTCAGCGAGTTGATGCACCACGATGCCGTGCCGGAACGCCGTCTCGCCGACGGCGGCGCAGCTGCTGCCGTAGACGGAGAGACGGTTGCCGCCCTCCTGTACGACCTCGACCGAACGCCGCGCGGCCCGGGCCTCCTTGGTGAGCAGGGCCGAGAGGCGGGCGGCGTGGGGGCTGCGCACCGCGACGCGGGGACGGAGCCGCGTGCGCGCGAAGTCCGCGGTCGCCTGGTCGGCGACCACCCTCCCCTGCTCCAGGGTGATCACCCGGTCCGAGATCCGCGCCGCCTCCTTGGGGTCGGCCGTGGTGCACAGAACCGTGCCGCCCTGCTCCGCGTACGTCCGCACGACGCCGTACAGCGAGCGGTTCTCGCGGACGGAGAGCCCGTGCGCGAAATCGTCGAGGACCAGCGTGTGCGGGTCCGCCAGCAGTGCGCAGGCCAGGCCGAGCCGGCGGTTGAGGCCGCGGGAGAGGGTGCCGAGCCGTTCGTCGCGCAGGCTCACCAGGCCCATCGTCTCCAGCACATCGTCGGCCCGGCGGGCGGGCAGCCCCGCGGCGGCGCACAGCATGCGCAGATGACCCCGCACGGTGCGGGCCGGGTGCCCCGGCACATCACCGAGCAGTACGCCGACCTCTCGAGCGGGGTGGTCGATGCGGTGCAGCGGGCGGCCTCTGAAGTAGGTGATGCCACGGCCGGGTTGCAGCTCGAGCATGAGTCGCAGCGCCGTCGTCTTGCCGGCGCCCGGTGCTCCGAGCAGCACGGTCACACGCCCCGCGGGCGCCTCGAAGGAGACGTCGTCGACTGCGGGCGGCAGCTCTTTGCGGGGGTTGCTGGTCAGTCCGATGGCCTGGATCATCCGAAGCAAGATAGCGCGCCAAATCGGATTTTCCGGGAATCACCGGGCCTGCCGGGGCCGGCCTCGGAGTGCGCCCTGTCTGCCGGTGCGCGTGCCTTCGGGGCGGGACGGGTGTGGGTGTGGCGTACGTGCACGTCCGCAGAGGCGAAGCGGCCCTGACCGCTCAGAGCGGTGCCGTCACACCTCGGGGCGCAGCATCGGCGGGTTGAGCAGGGTCGCTCCGCCGGCCCGGAAGAGCTGGGCGGGGCGGCCGCCCTGCCGGGTGGTCGTACCGCCGGTGGGCACGAGGAACCCAGGTGTCCCGGTCACCTTCCGATGGAAGTTGCGCGGGTCGAGGGCCACTCCCCAGACCGCCTCGTAGACCCGGCGCAGCTCGCCCACGGTGAACTCGGGCGGGCAGAAGGCGGTCGCCAGGGACGAGTACTCGATCTTGGAACGGGCGCGCTCCACACCGTCGGCCAGGATCTGGGCGTGGTCGAAGGCCAGCGGCGCGACCGGCTCGCCGTCCCGGCCGTACCCGCCCTGCTGCAGCAGCTCTTCGACCGGCGCCCAGCGCGCGTTGCTGGCGTCGCCCCCGGCGCGCGGCGCGGGCAGGTCCGGGGCGAGCACCAGATGCGCGACGCTGACCACACGCATCCGCGGGTCCCGCTTGGGGTCGCCGTAGGTGGCGAGCTGCTCGAGATGTGCCCCGTGGTCCTGAGTGGGGACGGCCGGGTCGTGGACCCGCAGCCCGGTCTCCTCGGCCAGCTCACGTGCCGCCGCCTGGGCCAGGTCCTCGTCGGCCCTCACGAAGCCGCCCGGCAGCGCCCAGCGCCCCTGGAACGGCGGCTCACCCCTGCGCACCGCCAGCGCACACAGGGAGTGACGGCGCACGGTCAGCACGACCAGGTCCACGGTGACGGCGAAGGGCGGAAAGGCTGACGGGTCGTAGGGCATGTCGCGATCATAGTCGTCTGCCTGACGATAAACACTCCCTTCGCCGGTCGCTTCCCTGGCTGATCCACATCGGTCCGCCGTGACCCGGCCGGCGGTGGCCCGGAGCCGCTCGATCATGGCCCTGGCCAGGTCACGCTCCCAGTTGGAGTCCCTCCGCTGCCTCCTCGACCATGGCCATCCCGAGCCGGCTGACGCGTACGGAGAAGGGTGCGCCGGCCACCCGCAGTCCGGTGAGGACGATCTCGCCCAGTGGAGCGCTGGGCATCGGGCGGAGGGTGACCGTCCTGGCCGGGGCGTCCGGGCGGAGTCCCGCGAGCGTGGTGAGCAGCAGGAGGCCCGCGGCGGCGGCCGTCGCGGCGGGGCGGCAGGCGGCCGGGTGCGGGAGCGGAGCGCTGTCCTGCGTGCGCCGCCGACCGGCGTACATCTCGGGCAGCCGGTGTCCGAACGCCTCCGCCGCTCCGAGCACCCCTCGCAGCAGCGAGGCCGCCTCGCGTTCGTGGCCGGTGGCGGCGAGCCCGGCGACGGCGAGTGCGGTCTCGTGGACGCGCACGGCACCGGCGCGGTGGCCGAAGGGGTTGTGGCCCGGCTCCTTCGCGGCCAGTCCGCGCAGCCCCCACCCCGTGTCCATCGCGGGACTACCGAGGAGCCGGGCCAGGTGCTCGGTCTGCTGCTTGTCGCAGAGGCCCGGGGCGAGTTCGCCGCCCCCCAGCAGGCCGGTGTCGAGGAGGTGCACGGCCCAGCCGCCCAGGTGCGGCACGAGGGTGCCGTCGGGATTGCGCGCCGCCGCAGGTCGTCCGCCGCCCGGGTCGTCGACCCGGAAGTCCTCGCGGAACGCCTGCCGGAGTGCGCCCGCCCACTGCCGGAGTGCGTCCGCGCCCGGTCTGCCGCAGGCGTCGAGGAGGTCGGCTCCGAGGACCGCGGCGCGATGGGCGTGGGCCTGCGTCTCGCTGCGGAGGGGGCCGTCCGGGCGTGGGTCGGGCACGTAGACGCCGTCACCCACCGTGTTCCGCAGCCAGGCCAGGCAGCGTTCGGCGGCGGGCAGCAGCTCCTGTGTCTCGCGCTCGGGCAGACCCCAGCGGCGGGCCTCGGCCAGCAGCACGGGGAACAGCAGGGTGGCCTCCGCGCCGGTGCAACTGGGTGGGAGATACGGCCCGGCGTCGCGGCGGGGGCCGGGGATCATGCCGGACTGGTGACCGGGGCCGGTGATCTGGGTGCGGGCGAGGGAGCGCAGCGTGCCCGCGGCGAGGCCGGTGCCGAGCGGGAGCGCCATGCGCGCCGCGGCGAGTGCGTCCGCCGGTGCCGGCCCGCACCGCCAGGGCGCACCGGCCGCCGCACAGACGTCCGTGGGTCGCACCGGGTCCCGCAGCAGCAGCGCCCGGAGGTCCTCGATGCTCGTCCGCAGCAGGGCTGGGACCCGTGGGTCGTCCCCCGCTGCCCGGGCCGGCGCCAACGGGCTGTTGGCAGCGTGGCTCACGGCGCGCAGGGGCGCCTCCCCCTGCATCCGCACCCGCAATTCGATGCCCGCGCTGCCGCCGGGCGGCACCTCGAGTTCCCAGCGCAGCAGTCCGGCCGAGGCGAACGCGTCGGAGGGAGGGGGATCGGCCGTGACCGCGGCGGCTGCCCGGCCGCCGGTCCAGCGCAGACCGGAGTCGTGGACCCCGGCGGGCAGCTCCGGTCCCGCGCGCCCCGCCGCGATTGCTCCGAGGTCGGCGAGGTCGGTGCCGAGGGCCACCTCGACGGGCAGGCGCAGCGGGCGCGCTGCCGCGCTGTGCAGGGTGATCCGTTCCGTGCCGTCCGCCGAGCGGACGCGTTCGACGAGGAGGTCGGGGTCCGGGCTCGCGTGCGGGGTGGTGCGCAGGGTTCCCGTGAAGCGGGCGCGGTCGGCGGCGATCATCCCTGCCTGCAGCGCGAGCGGTTCTCTGCCGCCGATGCGGAGCTGACAGCGCGAGAGCAGACGCCGCCCGGCCCGGTAGAAGCCCTCCAGTCCGCGACCGGTCAGCTGACCGTCCTCCGCCGAGATGGCGAGCCCGGGCAGTGCGACGCAGGTCAGGACCTTGTGCGCGGGCGGCAGTTCGCCGACGGGGCGGGCAGCACCCGGGCCACCGTGGATGGGCGCACCCGGCGGGCGGGACTCCGGTCGGCGAGGCGTGGCGCCGGTTGCCGGTGCGCCGGTGGGCGGCGGGGCGGCTGCCCGGTCCGTCGGGCTGGTTGACGGTGACGAGGAGCCGAGGGTGTCGGCCGTGCCGGGCCGTGAACCGGCAGGGGTCCTGGTCTGAGCGGCGTGGCCGGCCTCGAAGGAGCGGTCGTCGTCGGCCAAGGGCCGGGGCGGACTCGGCTGGTGCATGGGACGGCTTTCTGTGTGCTCCGGTCGCCCTGACCGCACGCGCCGTCGAAGGGCTCCGAGCGAACAGGGGCTGCACGGCATCGCGCCTCGTGCAGGCGTTCTGCCACTCAGGCGAACGGCCACGGCACGCCCCAGGTCACGCCCGCGGCCGGGTGACCGCCACACCACCCCGCCGGCCGCTCCGCGGCCCCCCGGGAAGCTCGCCGTCCGTTTCAGCCACCCCGCCCAGGCCCGTTGCCGGCGGCGACCCTGCGAACACCAGCCTCGACGCTGCCCTTCGCTCGCCGCCCCGGATGCCCCGACCGGCTCGGCCCGCAGCCGTGCCCGGACCACTGTGCCCAGCCCTGGGCTCTGCTCGCTCCTCACTCACGTCCCCCGTCCCGGTTCTCCGCACCGCCCTGGCGCGTGCCTTCTTTCCTGCTCCGGATGCCCCGCACACTCTCCGGGCGCCTGCTGCGTTCCGCCCCGCCACCAGGACGCGTACGGTCCGCCGACGCCGAGCCGCGCTGACGCGGAATCCGCGCTCCCGGACCCACCCCTTCCCTGCGCCCCGCCTTCCTCCGCGATCGACTCGTCGAACGGCTGTCTGTGGCGGTGGGGCTATCGCTGCGGGGGCGACGATGCGCGGAGGTCTGCTGCGGGACACGGGCGGGCGGATCGGTCTGCGACCGCTCACGGTTCAGGCGCTCCGCGCGGAGGCACCGGCGGACGGACTCCGGGTCGAGGCCCTCGTTGCAGGCCTGGTGCAGCAGGCGGGCGAACAGGTATTCGGGATCGGCGCCCAGGGCCATGGCGAGGGCTTCCCTGGCTTCGAGTTCGTCACCGGTGGACCAGGCGACCCAGCCGGCCAGGGTGAGCGGTGCCGCCGCGTGCTCGGCGTAGGGGCCGACGCAGCGCCGCGCAAGCGCCCGCCACAGTCGGAGGGCGTGCCCCGCGCTCTCCCCCTCCATCCATTCGGCCGCGCGATCGCGGGTCGTGCGGTCCTGCAGTCCGAGGATCAGCGTCGCGGCCTCGTCATGGGTGATCAGCTCGTCGTCCCGCAGATCCGCGTCGAGGGGGCTGGTCACGAGCGGGGCCTCGGCGAATCGGCCCATGATCCGCTCGGCCAGCCGCAGCGTCTCCTCGGCGACCTCGCGGCGCCCCTCGGGGTCGAGAATCCTGGGGATCAGCGTCAGTCCTGCCGTGTCCAGGGCGACTTCCTGCTCCTGGGCGGCGGGCTTGTCCCAGGGGAGCAGCCTGGCGCGCAGCTCGCGGAGCGTTCCGCGCACCTGGAGTCCGGCGTAGGCCGCCGCGGCGGCCAGCACCGATGTACCGGGCAGGCCCATGGGCGTGCCCTCCGCCGGGCAGCAGACCTGGTTGTCGCAGCAGTAGGACCAGAAGCGGCCGTCGGAGATGCACAGGGCCTCCACCACCGGCACGTCGAGCCCTCCGCACTCCAGGCGCAGGGCCTGGGCGAGCGGCCGGAGCCGGTCCTTGACCCGCCGGCCGGATTCGCCCGCGGTGGGCTCCTGGCAGAGGAAGGCGACGATCTGCTCGGGGCGGTATCCCCGGCGTTCGCTGCCGGTGATCAGTCCGTGGGCCAGCTGCCTTGCCGCGGCCGGCCAGTCGTCCGCGTTGGCCGGGATGCCGAGCCGCGCCCGGCCGCCGAACCGGCCGCGCCCGTCCTTGTCGTGCAGGGCCACCAGGACGATGCTGTCCTCCGGCCGGTACCCGAGCAGATAGGGCAGGGCGTCGGCGAGCTCCGCCGGCGTGCGCAGGGTGACCTGCTGCTCCTCACCGTGGCCGACATAGGCGGTGCAGGCGGGCCCGTCGACGAGGGGGACGGGATCGCCGGCCGAACCCCCGCGGTCGTCCGCGCGCTCGCCCGGTGCGTCTCCGTGCGAGCACCGCCCAGCGGTATCGCGGTCGGCGGTGGCTCCGTCGTTCCCGGCGATGTCGTTGCCGTGGCTGCTCCCACCGTTGGCCCCGTTGTCGTCGCCGTCGCTGCTCCCCCCGTTCGCCCCGAGGTCCTCGTTCCTCACGATGCCGGCGTTCGTCACGCTGTCGCCGCTTTTGGAGCTTCCGGTCGTTTCGCTGTGCTTCGTCATGCGAGAACGATCTCGCGGAATGCAATCTTCCGGTTCTGCCTGTGGACAACTCCCGCCAGGAACACGTCACAACACCTCTGACCTGCCCCTTCGCTCCCACATCCCCGGCTGTCACTGCCGTCCTGTTGTATGGAGCGCATGGAGCGCACCAGCAACACGGATCTCCGGGCAGCCGCCGATGCCGTCCTCGCCCGTCTCGTCGGGGACACCTCGGGCGAGGCACGGCTGCGTGAGGACCAGTGGCGGGCCATCGAGGCACTGGTCGCGAACAGGCGCCGGGCCCTGGTCGTCCAGCGCACCGGCTGGGGCAAGTCCGCGGTCTACTTCGTGGCCACGTCCCTGCTGCGCGCGCAGGGCAGCGGTCCCACCGTGATCGTCTCCCCGTTGCTGGCGCTGATGCGCAACCAGGTGGAGGCCGCGGCCAGAGCCGGGATCCACGCCCGGACGATCAACTCCTCCAACATCGAGGAGTGGGACGCCGTCAAGGGCGAGATCACCGCCGGTCACGTGGACGTCCTGCTGGTGAGCCCCGAGCGGCTGAACAACCCCGAGTTCCGCGACGAGGTGCTGCCCGAACTGGCCGCCACGACCGGCCTGCTCGTGGTGGACGAGGCCCACTGCATCTCCGACTGGGGTCACGACTTCCGCCCGGACTACCGCCGGCTGCGCACCATGCTCGGTGACCTCCCGCCCGGCGTGCCCGTGCTGGCCACCACCGCCACCGCCAACGCGCGGGTGACCGCGGACGTCGCCGAGCAACTCGGCACCGGCGGCAGCTCGGACGCCCTGGTACTGCGGGGCCCGCTCGACCGCGAGAGCCTCAGCCTGGGCGTGCTGCGCCTGCCGGACGCCGCCCACCGGATGGCCTGGCTCGCCGATCACCTGGACGAACTGCCGGGCTCGGGCATCATCTACACCCTCACCGTGGCCGCCGCCGAGGAAGTGACGGCGTTTCTGCGGCAGCGCGGCCACACCGTGGCCTCCTACACCGGCAAGACGGAGAACGCGGACCGGCAGCAGGCCGAGGAGGATCTGCTCGCCAACAAGGTGAAGGCCCTGGTGGCCACCTCCGCGCTCGGCATGGGCTTCGACAAACCCGACCTCGGCTTCGTGGTCCACCTCGGCTCACCGTCCTCCCCCATCGCCTACTACCAGCAGGTCGGCCGTGCCGGGCGCGGCGTCCGTCACGCCGAGGTCCTGCTGCTCCCGGGCAAGGAGGACGAGGCGATCTGGGAGTACTTCGCCTCTCTCGCCTTCCCCTCCGAGGAGCTGGTGCGCCGCACGCTCGACATCCTCGCGGGCGCGGACCGGCCCCTGTCGCTTCCCGCCCTCGAGCCCCTGGTCGAACTGCGCCGTTCCCGGCTGGAGACGATGCTGAAGGTCCTGGACGTGGACGGGGCGGTGCGCCGGGTCAAGGGCGGCTGGATCGCCACGGGGCAGCCGTGGACGTACGACGCCGAGCGGTATGCGTGGGTGGCCCGCCAGCGCAAGGCCGAGCAGCAGGCGATGCGCGAGTACGCGGAGACCGCCGGCTGCCGGATGGAGTTCCTGCAGCGGCAGTTGGACGACGAGACGGCCAAGCCCTGCGGCCGCTGCGACAACTGCGCCGGCCCCCGGCACACCGCCGAGACGTCCGCGGGCACGCTGGCCGCCGCCCGCGACGACCTCGGCAGGGCGGGTGTCGAGGTGGAGCCCCGGCGCATGTGGCCCACCGGCCTCCCGGCGATCGGCATGGACCT
Source organism: Streptomyces thermospinosisporus (assembly GCF_039526425.1). Classification (NCBI taxonomy): domain Bacteria; kingdom Bacillati; phylum Actinomycetota; class Actinomycetes; order Kitasatosporales; family Streptomycetaceae; genus Streptomyces; species Streptomyces thermospinosisporus. Next base: position 44,130 of record NZ_BAAAIZ010000067.1, on the reverse strand, counting down.
CAAGGGCCGCATCCCCGCAGCCGAACAGGCGGCGCAGGGGCGGGCCCTGGGCCGGCTGTCGGACATCGGCTGGGGCAACCGGCTGCGCCCCATGCTCGCCGCCCAGGCACCGGACGGGCCGGTCCCCGACGACGTGGCCCGCGCCGTGGTGGGCGTGCTGGCCGACTGGGCCAAGGGTCCCGGCGGCTGGGCCTCCGGAGAACCGGATGCCCCGCCCCGGCCGGTCGGCGTGGTCACCGTCGCCTCGCACACCCGGCCCCAGCTGATCCATTCGCTCGGCGCGCGCATCGCGGAGGTCGGACGTCTGCCACTGCTGGGCACCGTGGAGTACACGGATGACGCGCGCCCGCACCAGGCCTCCCGCAGCAACAGCGCGCAGCGTCTGAAGGCCCTCGACGGAGCGCTGACCGTGCCGCCCGCACTCGCGGCGACGCTCGCAGACGCGCCGGGCCCTGTTCTTCTCGTGGACGATTACACGGAGACGGGCTGGACCCTCGCGGTGGCGACGCGGCTGCTCAGGCGGGCCGGTGCCGCGGGCGTCCTGCCGCTGGTGCTGGCCGTGCAGGGCTGAGGGTGTGCCGCCCGGCGGGAAGATGCCGGAACTCTCCGCGCACGGCTCTGGACGCCGCGCGTCCATGTGCCGTACGAACGTGTCGTGCTCGAACGCCTCGTGCGTGACCCGGTCATTCCCCTTCCGGGGATATAAGGCGCTCAACGCCACATAGCGGTCTGCCGCCTCAATTGCTCGTTGCCGCATCCAAGTTCGACAGGAAGAATTGAAGGCAGCACCCGCACGGCTCGTCTGCCGCTCCGGTAGGGCTCAGTTGCGTGCGCGCTCCCCCGAATCCAACCCGCCCGCAGTGTGGGCGTAGCCGAAGGGAGGACCGTGACCTTCGGATTCGCTCCGTCCTCGGCGGCTTCCTTGTCGACGCCCGCCGCTTCCGCCACTCGTGTGCTCGAACCCGCGGAGTGGGCCGCCGCGGGAATTCCCCTGCTGCGCAACCCGCGTGAGGTGGTCAGCGGACTGCACGCCCGGCACCGTCCCTCGCCGGCGACCGCGGTCGTCGCCGTGCTCGATCCGGACGAGCGTCTGCGGGCGAGCGCCTCGTTCACCCGGCGACCCGCACCGGCGGACGGCTGGATGTTCCGCAACGCGCTGCTCGCCCAGTTGCGCCGTGTGATCCCGCACGATCTGCGCCGCCGCACCCCCGTGCGCACCGCGGTCCTGATGTACTGCCGTGACGGGGACGCGCGGTGGACGGAGGAGGACGGCGCGTGGATGTGGGGGCTGCGGGACGCCTGCACGCTGCACGGACTGCGCTGCGGGGCGTACATCACGCTCACCCGTGACGGCTGGCAGGTGCTGGGCGAGGGCCGCGGCGGACGCCGCCCCAGCGCCGACTCGGCACCGGAGCCGTTCGCCACGTCGGAGGCCCCGCCCCGAATACCGCGCGCCGGTGGCGCGGCATCAGAGGTCCTCCGCCGCGCAGCGGCCCGCTGAACAGTGCGCCGGGCTGACTGCTGAGCAGGACGCCAGGCCCGCCCGCTGAACAGTGCGCCGGGCTGACTGCTGAGCAGGACGCCAGGCCCGCCCGCTGAGCAGTGCGCCGGGCTGACTGCTGAGCAGGACGCCAGGCCCGCCCGCTGAGCAGTTCACCGCCCCTGGTGGCTTCCCCTGCCGTTCCCGTGCGTGCGAGGCGGCTCGTACCGTCCGCCCGCCCGGCCCCGCCGCTCACCGCCCGTGCACCGGGAACGTAAGCCGCCGAACTGCCCCTGACCCGAGCACAGCCCCCTGCGGGCGGCCCTTCCGCCCGCCGTGGGCGGAAGGCGGTCCGCTCAGACGCCCGCGCCCAGCACCGAGTTGATGCGCTTCGGGTCGCCGCAGACGATCAGCAGGGAGCCGGCCTTGGAGTGCGCGAGGGACAGGGCGGAGGCGGCAGCGGCCTCCGTGCCGCCGTTGACGGCGACCACGACGACCGGCCGCTCGGCGGCGCGGTCGGCGACGGCGGCGTCCGCGTAGAAGACGTCGTCGCCCGCGTCGTGCTGACCCCAGTAGGAGTCCTCTCCGAAGGACAGCTCGTGGGCGGCCCACGGGTGCTGCTCGCCGGTGGTGATGACCAGCACGTCACCGGGGGCGCGGCCCGAGTCCAGGAGCAGGTCCACGGCTTCCTCGGCGGCGTCGAGCGCCCCCTGGGCCGAAGCCGGGATCAGCTGGATCTGCGGCGTGGCCGCCGCGGCGGCCGGAGCCTTCGGACCGGGCTTCGGGCCGGGCTTGGGAGCGGCGGCGGCGTCACGCGGAGACCGTTGGGCGGGCGGCGTGGGCCTCAGAGGGCCGGGACGTCCGCCGGGACGCGACGGAGCCGCAGGGCGGGGACCGGGTACGGGGCGGGGGGTCGGCGCGGTGCGGCCGCTGGCCGGTGTGGCGCGGGGACCCTGGGCACTCTCGTGAATCTGAGGCTCCTCGGGAATGAGAGGCATGAGCTGATTTTTATCAAACGTTGGTACGGCTGGCACCGCCGGGTGGCACTTGCGTGCGAGCGGAACCGTCAGAAATCGAAGCCGAGCTGACCCTCGATCTCCGGAACGCTTCCGTTCGCCACGGTGCGGACCTTCTTGAGGTGCCGCCACTGGGGCAGCGCATCAAGATACGCCCAGGACAACCGGTGGTGCGGGGTGGGTCCCCGAACCTCCAGCGCGGCCCGGTGCACGGGCGACGGATACCCGGCGTTGTCCGCGAAACCGAAGTCTGCATGGTCGACGCCCAGTTCGGCCATCATTTTGTCGCGCTGGACCTTGGCGATCACCGAAGCCGCCGCGACGGCCACGCACGACTGGTCGCCCTTGATGACCGTACGGACCCGCCAGGGAGCGCCCAGGTAGTCGTGCTTGCCGTCGAGTATCACGGCGTCCGGACGGACCGGCAGTCCCTCGAGGGCCCGGACCGCCGCCAGCCGCAGCGCGGCCGTCATACCGAGGTCGTCGATCTCCTGGGGGGAGGCGTGGCCCAGGGCGTATGCCGTCACCCACGACCGCAGCGTCTCTGCGAGTTCGGTGCGCCGCTTGATCGGCAGGAGCTTGGAGTCGGTGAGTCCCTCGGGGGGCCGGCGCAGTCCGGTGATCGCCGCGCAGACAGTGACCGGCCCGGCCCACGCACCGCGGCCCACCTCGTCGATGCCTGCAATGATCTTCGCCCCGGTCGTGGCGCGCAGTGAGCGCTCGACGGTGTGAGTGGGTGGTTCGTACGGCATGGCGTGCTTAGCGTACGCCGCGGGGAACGGCGGACGACAGGCCGGTTCCCGGTGTGACATCACGACCTCCGCAACACCGGTTCAGAACCTCTACGGCCGCAGCAGCGGCATCATCAACTGGTCGATCATCCCCTCGATATCGGCGTCCGGCCATTCGCTCCCGCACACCTTCGAGCGGTACATCATCATCGCCGGGACGGCGTCGAAGACGTAGCCGTTCGCCGCGTCGGGCCGTACCTCTCCTCGCTCGATCCCCCGCTCGATCGCGTCGCGCAGCAGCCCGATGACCGGTTCCACCAGCCCCTTGAAGATCACCCCGTGGAAGCGTTCGGCCTGCGCGGCGTCACATTCGTGAATCACCGCCCGCAGGGCCGCTCCGGGCGGCGAGTACATCGCGTCCCGCGCCCGCCGGCAGAGCTCCAGCAACTCCTCGCGCACGCTGCCCAGGTCCGGAGCCGCGGCGAGCTGCGGCAGCCCGGCCCGCAGGGCGTCGGCGACCAGGTCCTCCTTGGAGGGCCAGCGGCGGTAGACGGCGGCCTTGCCGGTCTGCGCGGCGGAGGCGACGCCCTCCATCGTCAGGCCGTTCCAGCCGACCGTGCTGAGCTGTTCCAGAGCGGCGTCGAGGATCGCGCGTTCCAGCACGGCACCGCGGCGACGGGAGGGGGCCGTCTGAGCGTGGGCGGTCGCCCAGCTCGAAGTAACCATCTGACTCTCTCCAACGAGCAGATCAAGCGGGTTTTGCGGGGATCGGGGACGGCCCGTCCGGTACCTGAGGGGGACGTACCGGGCGGACACTCGGTGAACGCCTGCGTTTACTGTCCGGTACTTCGACCGCCGGCGCAACAGTGAACGCCGACGTTCACTGGCTGGATCGGGTCATGGTGACACCCCCTCCGCCGGTTCGCGACCAGGAGGGCGGTGGGCGCGCCGGGACGGTGGTGCCGACGTCGCCCCACCGCCATCCTCCGCGCCGCCACCGGGGCGGGACAACCCCGGCGGTGTCCGCCCGGCCGGCTGCCACCGACTCCACCCTTGTCTCCATCTCCGGGCCCAGGGGCGGCCGTCTCAGTGCCGTTCCACTGCAAGCGCGTCGATATCCCCATGAAGAGGAACCAATATGGCCATCTCTGTCATCGTCCTGCTGTTACTCGGAGTCATCATCTTCTTCATCTGGCGGGGCGGCACCCTGAAGCTCAGCCATGCCGTCCTCTGCGTGCTGCTGGGGCTCTTGCTCAGCCAGATGGGCAACGTCGGACCATGGCTGCTGGACGGCACGACGTCACTGGCCGGTCTGCCGGCCAAGATCGAGTTCTGACTCTCAGGCGGGCACCTCGGCCGAGACCACCCAGGATCTGCCCCCGTCCTTCCTGGTCGCGGTGAGTGTGCCGCCGACCAGTGCGATCCGCTCCCGCATCCCCGTCAGCCCGTAGCCGGGCACGTGGTCCGCGTCCGGCAGAGTGTGGCGCGGGGTGGTGTTCTCCACCCTGAGGTGTACGGCGTCGGCACCGAAGTCCAGCGTGATCTCCACCCGCTCCCCCGCCGCGTGCTTGGCCGCGTTGTGTGACACATGTGAAGGCGCGCCGCCCCCACCCGAGTTGGGGGACTCATCGCCGCAACCGCGCCGAAGACGCTCCCGCCCGAGCGACCTCGCCCCCCACCGCAGAGAACGCTTGTGTTCACTAAGGGCCACTCGCTATGGTCCCCTTTAGTGAACACATGCGTTCACTACTTCATGTCTGGGGGACCAGTCCGTGACGCACGACCAGATCAAGACAGAGCCCGTGCCCACGTCGCCGGGCCGGGCCGCACGCTCCTCACATTCCGGCATCGCCCTCACGGTCATCGCCGCCTGCCAGCTGATGGTGGTGCTCGATGCCACGATCGTGAACATCGCTCTGCCCCACATCCAGTCCGCTCTGGACTTCTCCACGACCAATCTGACGTGGGTGGTCAGCGCCTACACCCTGACCTTCGGCGGCCTGCTGCTGCTCGGCGGGCGGGCCGGGGACATCCTCGGGCGCCGCAAGGTCTTCATGACCGGCATCGTGCTGTTCACCGTCGCCTCGCTGCTCGGCGGACTCGCCCAGGAACCGTGGCACCTGCTGGCCGCACGAGTCCTGCAGGGCATGGGCGGCGCCATCGCGTCACCCACCGCCCTCGCGCTCATCACCACCACGTTCCGCGAAGGCCCCGAACGCAACCGGGCGTTCGGCATCTTCGCGGCCGTCTCGGCGGGCGGCGGCGCCATCGGACTCCTCGCCGGCGGCATGCTCACCGAGTGGCTCGACTGGCGATGGGTGCTCTTCGTCAACGTGCCGATCGGTGTCCTGATCGCCGTGCTCACCCCGCTGTACATCGACGAGTCCGAGCGGCACACCGGCCGCTTCGACGTCGCGGGCGCGGTGACCTCGACGGCCGGTATGGCGTCGCTCGTCTACGGCTTCATCCGGGCGGCCGACGAGGGCTGGCGGGACAACCTGACCATCGGCTCCTTCGCCGCGGCTGCGGTGCTGCTGGCGGCATTCGCCCTCATCGAGAGCCGCGCCAGGGAACCGATCACGCCGCTGCGGATGTTCGCCGACCGCAACCGGTCCGGCACGTATGTGATCATGCTGAGCCTGGCCGCGGCGATGTTCGGCATGTTCTTCTACATCGTTCTCTTCGTGCAGAACGTGCTCGGCTACAGCCCGATCGAAGCGGGTCTGGCCTTCCTGCCCGTGACAGTCGTCATCGCGCTCGGCGCGGGGCTGTCGCAGCGCTTCCTGCCGGTGTTCGGCCCCAAGCCGTTCATGCTGGTCGGCACGACGCTCGCGGCGCTGGGCCTCGCCTGGCAGAGCCTGGTCAGCTCCGACAGCTCCTATGCCGGCGGTGTCCTCGGCCCGATGCTGATCTTCGGCTTCGGCATGGGCCTGAACTTCGTGACGCTGACGCTCACCGCCGTCTCCGGTGTGGCGCAGCACGAGGCCGGTGCCGCCTCCGGGCTGCTCAACGCGACCCAGCAGGTCGGCGGCTCGGTGGGGCTGGCCCTGCTGACCACGGTGTTCGGCACGGCCAGCAGGGACGAGGCGGAGAAGCAGATGCCGAGCTTCCTGGCCGAGGCGACGCCGCAGCAGCAGGCCGAGTTCGCCCAGACGCATCAGCTGCCCGCCCCCTGGGGCCACGAAGTGCTGGCCCAGGGCATCTCGACGGCGTTCATCCCCGCCGCCGCCATGGCCGTCCTGGCGCTGGTCACCGCGGGGCTGGTGATCAGGGTCCGCAAGAGCGACCTGGAGGCGCTCTCCGGCACGGCCGGCCCCGGTATGGGCTGAGCCGGGAGGCCGGCGGGCCCGGCCCGGCGGCACTCCGGCCCCGCTCGCGGGGG
>NZ_BAAAIZ010000067.1:0-37481 GCF_039526425.1 Streptomyces thermospinosisporus | reverse complement strand
CCGAGCGGACCGGCAGGACTGGCAAGACCGCGAGGACCGGCAGCAAAAGCAGGACGACGAGCAGTACACCCATGTCCGCACCCCCGTACTTCTCGATGACCCGACCTGATTCGTGAGCGCCCGTGCGGCTCGGCCGGCCGAGCACATCGAGACCCCCACCCACTGAGAGCCCACGGCTCACACAGCGGTTGTCCTCACAACGAGCGGCCGGTCACGCAGAGTTCCCAGGATGCACGGAGAGTGTCGAAGAAAGTGCTCACACCGAGGTCGGCACCCAGTCCGGCAGTGGCTCGACCCGGTCAATCCATTCGGCGGGCGGCGCTCCCGCCTTGCCGGCGGCGATCACTCCGCCCACGATGGCGCACGTCGTGTCGATGTCCCCGCCCGCCTGTGCGGTCGTCCAGAACCCCTGCTCGTAGTCGCCCAGGGCGCGCGCGGCCGACCACAGGGCGAACGGCACGGTGTCATGGGCCGACGTGCGGCGGCCGCAGCCGAGCACGGCGGCCACCGTCGCCGGGTCGCCGTAGTCGAGCATGTCCTTGGCGCGGCGCAGCCCCGCACCGACCGCGCTCCTCCGGGGCACCAGGTCGATCACGCCGTCGAGCAGGGCCTCCGCGCCGGGCGGGCCGCCGGGGGCGGCGGCGAGAGCGGCCGCCGCAGCGACGGCCATGGCGCCGACCACGGCCTCGCGGTGCTGATGGGTGGGGTAGGCGGAGATCTCGGCCTGGTGGGTGGCCTGCTCGGGATCGTCGGCGTACCAGGCGCCCAGCGGGGCGATGCGCATGGCGGCGCCGTTGCCCCAGGAGCCCTGGCCCTTGAACAGCGCGGCGGCGAGCTCACGCCAGTCGCCGCCCTCGCGGATCTGGCCCAGCAGGCGGGTCACGGCGGGGCCGTAGCCCCGGTCGAAGTCGTGGTGCTCGGCGAAGGACCGCGCGAGGGCGTCCTGGTCGATCCGGTGGTGGTCGACGAGGACGGCGACCACGGAGCAGGCCATCTCCGTGTCGTCGGTCCACTGCCACGGGCCGGGGGGCAGCTCGCGGCGCCTGAGCAGCGGGTAGTTCACCGGCACGAAGAACTGGGAGCCCAGCGCGTCCCCCACCGACAGTCCGCGCAGGCTGGCGAGGGCGCGCTCCAGGCGCCCGGCAGGAGAGGAGTCAGCGGTCATCGCCCTGCCACTCTATCCAGTGATCCCGTCCATCCACTGATCTCTCACAGGCTCGCGCCACCGTTCGAAAGGTTTATCAAGGGTGTACTTGCCGTTCTCCCCCAGAACGAGCATCCGTATCTCGGCGTTCCCGGGGTTGGACAGGGACTCGAACTCCGCCACGGTCCAGTGGAACCACCGCATGCAGAACAGCCGCATGGCCAGGCCGTGGGTCACGAGGAGCACGTTGGGCGGGTGATCGGGGGCCTCGAAGCTGCGGAACAGGCTCTCCAGGAAGTTGCCGACCCGGTCGTAGACGTCGGCTCCGGACTCGCCCTGGGCGAAGCGGTAGAAGAAGTGGCCATAGGCGTCCCGGTAGGCCTTCTGCAGGCGCACGTCCTCGCGGTCCTGCCAGTTACCCCAGTCCTGCTCGCGCAGCCGGGGCTCCTCACGGACGCGTATGAGCTCCGGGTCGAGCCGGAAAGCGTGCAGCGTCTGAAGGGTGCGGCGGTAGGGGGAGACGTACACGCTGACGCGTTCCCGGCCGAAGAGCTCGCGCAGCCGCTTGCCCGTCTCCTCCGCCTGCTGCCAGCCGCGCTCGGTGAGGGCCAGCGCGTGATCGGGTTCGCGCTCGTACACGGAGTCATCAACATTGCCCGTTGATTCGCCGTGCCGGACAAGGACGATGCGCCGTGGTCGTGCCATGCCAAAACCCTAGTCGCAGGCGACCGGGTGCTCACGGCGGGCATCCGGCGGCCCCGTGCTCAGACCGTCCAGCCGCGCCCGCGCTCAGACCGTCCAGGCCGGTTCCATGTCCACCTCACACCGTCCAGGCCTGTTCCATGTCCACGATGTCCCCGGTGAGGGCCGCGACATCGGCCTCGGTCTGGGCCCGCAGAGCGAGGCGTTCCACCCGCTCGGTGCGGTACTTGCCGTGCTCGGCGGCGGAGCGCCACATGGACAGCACCAGGTACTCGTGCCCGGGCGCCTCGCCGAAGAGGCCGCGGACCATGCCCGGCGAGCCGGCCATCGCCGGGTTCCACACCTTCTCCTGCATGAGGACGAAGTGTTCCGCCCGCTCCTCGTGCACCCGGCACAGCGCCACCCGCAGCAGGTCGGCGTCGGTGAATCGGGGCTCGAATCCGGTCTTCACGTCGAAGCGGTACTCGAAGAGTCTGACCTGCGCGTTCTTGAAGGTGCCCGACTGGGCCGCGGCGAGGCGGTCGTGGGAGCGCGCCATGAACGAGTCGTAGAAGGCGCGGCTCTCCCAGAAGGAGAATATGTGCGCCACATCCGGCCGGCGGCGGCTCCAGCCACCGCCCTGCGCGCGAAACCCCGGCTCCCCCAGAAGCCCCGCCCACTTTCGCTGTCCCCGTTCAAAACCGCGGCGGTCCACCACGGTGCAGCGAATCCACTTGACCAGCACCGCGCCATCGTAAGGCCACGGAGCGTGGCGCCGGTCCGGCTCGTCGTCACCGCTTACCGCCAGAAGATCCCTCGTGCGTGGCAGGATGGACAAACCTCCGGGAGGCAAAGGCAGTTGGGGAGAGCTGGCCGGACGGTCACGGGAAAGGGGAAGTCTGGTGAACGGCCTCAGCAAGGGCATCCGCAAGGTCGAGATCGCGCTGCGGTGGGATCCGAGCCCGCCGGGGGAACCGCCCACGGATCTGGACCTTGTGGCCGCGCCCTATCTGGCGAGCGATCCGCATGGTGATCCCGCCTATGTGGTGCACTTCGACAGCCGCTCCCCCGACGGCACGATCACCCTCAACCGGGACAGCACCGACGGCAAGGGCTTCGGCTACGACGAGGTCTTGACGGTGGAGCTGGACCGGCTGGCCGAGCGGTACGGACGCGTGGTGGTCGGCGTGGTCATCCAGCAGCATCCCACGCCGCGGACGTTCTCCGGTGTGGCCGACCCCGGGCTGCGCATCCGGGAGGGGTACGACGTCCTGGCCGAGGACGACTTCGGCGGCGTGCAGGGCGCCACGGCGGCGACGGTGGCGGAGTTCGTCCGTGAGGGAACCGGCCCGTGGGAGTTCCGGCCCGGCGTCCAGGGCTTCGACGGGGACCCGGCCGACTTCGCCCGCACGATGGGCGCGACCCGCCGCTCCTGAGCCGGGCAGGCCGGGCCCGCCGCATGGCCCCGTCCAGGGAACGGCACGCGTCCCGCGACAGCACGAGTGAGGGGCGCCGACCCGGTGGTCGGCGCCCCTCAGTCATTCAGGACTCATCCAGCACCCTGGGCAGAGCCCGGAGCCGTGCCCGGCGTCAGCTGCAGCCGCTGGTCGAGCCGCAGCCCTCGCAGATGTAGCAGGAACCGGCGCGCTGCATCTTCGTGCCGCAGGAGAAGCACAGCGGGGCGTCGGCCTGGATGCCCAGCTGCATCTCCACCAGCTCGGCGCTGGTGTGCGCCTGCTGCGGGGCAGGCTTGGCCGCCTCGGTCCCGGACTTCGGCGTGTTGACCGCCTTCATTTCCTGGGCGCGCGGCGCCGACTGGGCCAGGCCCTCGACGTCGACCTCGTCCTCGGCCGGCTCGTAGGAGCCGGTCTCCAGGTGACGCTGGCGCTCCTCGGCCGAGTGGATGCCGAGCGCGGAGCGCGTCTCGAAGGGCAGGAAGTCCAGCGCCAGGCGGCGGAAGATGTAGTCGACGATCGACTGCGCCATCCGCACGTCCGGGTCGTCGGTCATACCGGCCGGCTCGAAGCGCATGTTGGTGAACTTCGAGACGTACGTCTCCAGCGGCACGCCGTACTGCAGGCCGACCGAGACGGCGATGGAGAAGGCGTCCATCATGCCCGCGAGGGTCGAGCCCTGCTTGGACATCTTCAGGAACACCTCGCCCAGACCGTCGTCCGGGTAGGAGTTGGCGGTCATGTAGCCCTCGGCGCCGCCGACCGTGAAGGAGGTCGTGATGCCGGGCCGGCCCTTGGGGAGGCGACGGCGGACCGGGCGGTACTCGACGACCTTCTCGACCTTGGCCTCGGAGGACTCCTGGGCCTTCTCCTCCTTGGCCTCCTTCTTCTTGGCGGAGAGCGGCTGGCCGACCTTGCAGTTGTCGCGGTAGATGGCGAGCGCCTTGACGCCCATCTTCCAGGCCTTGAAGTAGATCTCCTCGACCTCCTCGACGGTCGCCGACTCTGGCATGTTGACCGTCTTGGAGATGGCGCCGGAGATCCACGGCTGGATCGCGGCCATCATGCGGACGTGGCCCATCGGGGAGATGGCGCGCTCGCCCATGGCGCAGTCGAACACCTCGTAGTGCTCGTGCTTGAGGCCGGGGGCGTCGATCACATTGCCGTGCTCGGCGATGTGGGCGACGATCGCCTCGATCTGCTCCTCCTGGTAGCCCAGGCGGCGCAGGGCCTGCGGGACGGTGCCGTTGACGATCTGCATCGAGCCGCCGCCGACCAGCTTCTTGAACTTGACCAGCGCGAGGTCGGGCTCGACACCGGTGGTGTCGCAGCCCATCGCCAGGCCGATGGTGCCGGTGGGGGCGAGCACGGACGCCTGGGAGTTGCGGAAGCCGTTCTTCTCGCCGAGGCGGAGCACGTCCTGCCAGGCCTCGGTGGCGGCGGCCCAGACGGGGGTGTCCAGGTCGTCCATGCGGACGGCCTTGTCGTTGGCGTCGGCGTGCTGCTTCATGACGCGCTTGTGGGCGTCCGCGTTGCGGGCGTAGCCGTCGTAGGGGCCGACCACCGCGGCCAGCTCGGCGGAGCGCCGGTAGGCGGTGCCCGTCATCAGGGAGGTGATGGCACCGGCGAGGGCGCGGCCGCCGTCGGAGTCGTAGGCGTGGCCGGTGGCCATCAGCAGGGCGCCGAGGTTGGCGTAGCCGATGCCGAGCTGGCGGAAGGCGCGGGTGTTCTCGCCGATCTTCTCGGTCGGGAAGTCGGCGAAGCAGATGGAGATGTCCATCGCGGTGATGACCAGCTCGACGACCTTCTGGAAGCGCTCGATGTCGAACGACTGGTTGCCCTTGCCGTCGTCCTTGAGGAACTTCATCAGGTTCAGCGAGGCCAGGTTGCAGGACGTGTTGTCCAGGTGCATGTACTCGCTGCACGGGTTCGACGCGGTGATCCGGCCGGACTCGGGGCAGGTGTGCCAGTTGTTGATGGTGTCGTCGTACTGGATGCCGGGGTCGGCGCAGGCCCAGGCTGCCTCGGCGATCTTGCGGAAGAGCGCCCTGGCGTCGACCTCCTCGATGACCTCGCCGGTCATCCGGGCGCGCAGCCCGAACTTTCCGCCCGTCTCCACGGCCTTCATGAACTCGTCGTTCACACGGACCGAGTTGTTGGCGTTCTGGTACTGGACGGAGGTGATGTCCTCGCCGCCCAGGTCCATGTCGAAGCCCGCGTCGCGCAGGACGCGGATCTTCTCCTCCTCCTTGACCTTGGTCTCGATGAAGTCCTCGATGTCCGGGTGGTCCACGTCGAGGACGACCATCTTGGCGGCACGGCGGGTGGCGCCGCCGGACTTGATGGTGCCGGCGGAGGCGTCGGCGCCGCGCATGAAGGAGACCGGGCCGGAGGCGTTGCCGCCGGAGGAGAGCAGCTCCTTGGAGGAGCGGATGCGGGAGAGGTTCAGGCCGGCGCCGGAACCGCCCTTGAAGATCATCCCCTCTTCCTTGTACCAGTCGAGGATCGACTCCATGGAGTCGTCGACGGACAGGATGAAGCAGGCGGAGACCTGCTGGGGCTGGGACGTGCCGACGTTGAACCAGACGGGGCTGTTGAAGCTGAAGATCTGGTGCAGGAGGGCGTAGGCCAGCTCGTGCTCGAAGATCTCGGCGTCGGCGGGCGAGGCGAAGTACTTGTGGTCCTCGCCGGCCTTCCGGTACGTCTTCACGATGCGGTCGATCAGCTGCTTCAGGCTGGTCTCGCGCTGCGGGGTGCCGACGGCACCACGGAAGTACTTGCTGGTGACGATGTTGACCGCGTTCACCGACCAGAAGTCGGGGAACTCGACGCCGCGCTGCTCGAAGTTGACCGAGCCGTCGCGCCAGTTGGTCATCACGACGTCACGGCGCTCCCAGGCCACCTCGTCGTAGGGGTGGACTCCCGGAGTGGTGTGGATGCGCTCCACACGCAGCCCCTTGCCCGCCTTGTTGCCCTTGGCTCGGGAACTCCGTGCCGGACCGCTCGCCGTCTCTGTCATGCCGCCTCCCTGTACGGGCGAAAACGCCCTGAAGTGCCCCGTTGTTCCCGTGGCACGGTGTTCTGTCCTGATGTCGCGGGCACCCACGCGCACTGCCCGCGACTGGTCTTCTCTCGCCGCCGCCCGGCCGGTCCCCTTAAACCGGTCCCGGGCGGTCCTCGCCGGTCAGCCGGCGGTGTGGGCGGGTTCGGGGACCTGCGCCGCCTCCGCGGACCCGCTGTCGTCTCCCTGGCTCCCCGTACCGGCTCCCGCGCCGCCCTCGTCGTCCACGGCGGCTTGCTCCGCCCGCCTGAGTTCCGCGATCGCGGCCTCGAAGTCCTCGAGCGAGTCGAACGCCCGGTAGACCGAGGCAAAGCGCAGATAGGCCACGAGGTCGAGCTCCTGCAGCGGGCCGAGTATGGCCAGTCCCACGTCATGGGTGGTCAGCTCGGCGCTTCCGGTGGCCCGCACCGCCTCCTCGACGCGCTGGCCGAGCTGGGCGAGCGCGTCCTCGGTGACCGGCCGGCCCTGACACGCCTTGCGCACACCATTGATGATCTTGGTGCGGCTGAAAGGTTCCGTGACTCCGGACCGCTTGACCACCATGAGCGAGCACGTCTCCACGGTCGTGAAACGACGGGAGCAGTCAGGGCACTGGCGGCGCCGGCGGATCGACGTGCCGTCGTCGGTCGTCCGGCTGTCCACGACCCGGCTGTCGGGGTGCCTGCAGAAGGGGCAGTGCATGGACTCCAACCCTCCTCACAGCAGACTCAATAGCCTCGCCGGGCCACTCGGGCCCCACGAAGCAGCTCCAGCATAGGCGATCTCGACGGGCGCGGAGACCCGGGGGACCACAACTTCTGGGCCGCTGCGACAATCCAACCACTAGATGTGGGGATTGGCTCATACATACACGCCGTGCACGCGTGTCGCCCGTCGCCACGGGAGGGGAAGCCCACGGGCGTCCGGCCGGCCCTCCGCGCGCGGGCGTTTGAGGAGATGGCGTGCATGCCCGAAGAAGGGGACGTGCGGCTCCGGGAGAGAAAAGCGGGCCGCTCCCCGCACCGCCTCGGCCGTGATGGCAGACTGGGGCCACCACCGAGGCCGCCGCCCCGGCGGTGAAGCGTACAACAACCGAATGGCCTGTTTGTCGGGCAGTAAACCCGGTCGCCAATACACCGCAGCACAAGATCACGAAAGCCAATTCGCGATTTTTCACTCGAACGTGTGTTTGGCGCAACCTTTCGAAAGCAACTACCGTTGTGCTGCAGGGAGACCATCGAGAGGGGCCGACGTGACCACCACCGCAGACAGTGCCGCCATCACTGCCCAGGACCGCTCCCAGGGCCGACTCGAGCCGGTGCACGCCATGAACGAAGCCAACCCCGAGGCGCACAAGCGCTCCCTGCCGGGCCGACCTCCCGGCATCCGGGCGGACAGCTCCGGACTCACCGACCGCCAGCGCCGGGTGATCGAGGTCATCCGGGACTCGGTGCAGCGCCGCGGTTACCCGCCGTCGATGCGCGAGATCGGTCAGGCGGTGGGTCTCTCCAGCACTTCCTCGGTTGCGCACCAGCTGATGGCACTGGAGCGCAAGGGCTTCCTGCGCCGCGACCCGCACCGCCCCCGCGCCTACGAGGTCCGCGGCTCCGACCAGGCCGCCTCCGTCCAGCCCGCGGACACCACCGGCAAGCCGGCCGCCTCCTACGTGCCGCTGGTCGGCCGTATCGCCGCCGGTGGGCCGATCCTCGCCGAGGAGTCCGTCGAGGACGTCTTCCCGCTCCCGCGCCAGCTCGTGGGCGACGGTGAGCTGTTCGTCCTCAAGGTCGTCGGTGACTCCATGATCGAGGCCGCGATCTGCGACGGCGACTGGGTCACGGTCCGCCGCCAGCCGGTCGCCGAGAACGGCGACATCGTGGCCGCGATGCTCGACGGCGAGGCCACCGTCAAGCGCTTCAAGCGCGAGGACGGCCATGTCTGGCTCCTCCCGCACAACTCGGCCTACGATCCCATCCCCGGCGACGACGCGACCATTCTCGGCAAGGTGGTGGCCGTCCTGCGCCGCGTCTGAGCACGGGCCGCGGGGCTGGCCGCCCCGCCCAGTGACCGGACCCCGGAACCCCTGCGCCGGTTCCGGGGTCCCGCGCTGTCCGGGGTCCACCCGCGCAAGCGGACCCCGGTGACAGACGGTGAGCGATCGCGGGGTACCCTGCCGCGGGCGCGGCAGGGTACCCCGCGATCCCTGCACCTACGCCTGGGCCGCGGCCTCGGTCTCCGCCTGCTTGGCCGCCGCGTCGATCGCGGCCAGCGACTTCCGCACCTGATTACGGTCCGTGGTGTACCAGAAGTCGGGCAGTGACGCCTTGAGGTAGGTGCCGTAGCGGGCCGTCGCCAGCCGCGGGTCCAGTACGGCCACGACCCCCCGGTCGCCCGAGGCCCGCACGAGACGGCCCGCGCCCTGCGCCATCAGCAGCGCCGCATGCGTGGCGGCGACCGCCATGAACCCGTTGCCGCCGGCCTCCTCCACGGCCTTCTGGCGGGCGCTCATCAGCGGGTCGTCCGGACGCGGGAACGGGATCTTGTCCATGACGACCAGCTGGCAGCTGGGCCCTGGGACGTCGACGCCCTGCCAGAGCGACAGCGTGCCGAACAGGCACGTCCTGGGATCGGCGGCGAAGTTCTTGATCAGCTCGCCGAGCGTCTCCTCGCCCTGCAGCAGGATCGGGAACTCGGGGATCCGTGTGCGCAGCTCCTCGGCCGCGAGCTGGGCCGCGCGCATCGAGGAGAACAGACCGAGCGTGCG
The DNA here is from genome assembly GCF_039526425.1 of Streptomyces thermospinosisporus. Taxonomy (NCBI): domain Bacteria; kingdom Bacillati; phylum Actinomycetota; class Actinomycetes; order Kitasatosporales; family Streptomycetaceae; genus Streptomyces; species Streptomyces thermospinosisporus. The sequence goes on along the minus strand of NZ_BAAAIZ010000067.1, from coordinate 28,401 downwards.
GCCGCCCGCCGCCTGGATCAGCTCGGTGAGCTCGTCCAGCATGTCGCCGCGGTCGCCGTCGCGGGCGGGCCGGGCCAGATGCTTGGCGACATAGAGGATGCCCTGCCGGGGATAGTCGAACGGCGAGCCGACGTCGACGCCCTTCCACTTCGGCAGGTCCTCGTCCTCGGCACCCTCGGGTCCCAGACCCAGCGAAGCGCCCACGCCGTTGAAGTCGCCGCCCAGCTTCAGCGTCGCCGACGTCAGCACGACCGACCGGTCGGCGAACAGCTTCTCCCGCAGCAGACCGGAGACCGACAGCGGGGCGACCCGCAGGGACGCGCCGAACCGGTCGTGCCGCTCGTACCAGACCACGTCCCATTCGGAACCGTTGGTGATCCGCTCCGCCACGTCGTGCACGGTCTCCACGGAGGCCAGCGCCTGCTTGCGGACCGCGTCCTCGTCCTGCACGGACTTGTCGCGGGTGGCGCCGATCGCCGAGATCACCGTCCGGCAGGCGTCGCGCAGCGCCATCAGCGCATAGCCCAGATCCTCCGGGATCTCCTCCAGGCGGCCGGGGAGCGCCAGCTCCATCAGCCGCTCGAAGCCCTCGGCCGCGGTCTGGAGCTGGTCGGCGGCCTTCTCGTTGACGAGCTTCGCGGCACGCCGCACCGCACGGTTGACCTGGCCGGGCGTGAGCTCGCCGGTGGCGACCCCGGTGACCCGGGAGACCAGCTCATGGGCCTCGTCGACGATCAGCACCTCGTGCTGCGGAAGCACCGGCGCACCTTCGATGGCGTCGATGGCGAGCAGCGCGTGGTTGGTGACGACCACATCGGCCAGCTTGGCGCGCTCGCGGGCCATCTCGGCGAAACACTCGGCGCCGTAGGCGCACTTGGTGGCGCCCAGGCACTCCCGCGAGGACACGGACACCTGCACCCAGGCGCGGTCGGACACGCCCGGTGTGAGGTTGTCCCGGTCGCCGGTCTCCGTCTCGTCCGCCCAGTCGCGCAGGCGCAGCAGGTCCTGGCCGAGCTTGCTGGTGGGGGCGGCCGCCTCGAACTGGTCGAAGAGCCCCTCCTCCTCGTCCTGCGGCATGCCCTCGTGCAGCCGGTGCAGACAAAGGTAGTTGGACCGGCCCTTGAGCATCGCGAACTCGGGGCGCCGGCGGAGCAGCGGATGGAGGGCCTGCACCGTGCGCGGCAGGTCGCGCTCCACCAGCTGGCGTTGGAGCGCGAGGGTGGCCGTCGCCACGACGACCCGCTCCCCGTGTGCGAGCGCGGGCACCAGGTAGCCCAGCGACTTACCGGTGCCAGTGCCGGCCTGGACCAGCAGATGGGAGCCGTCGTCGATCGCCTCGGCGACGGCCTCGGCCATGGCCACCTGGCCGGGGCGCTCCGTACCGCCGACGGCAGTGACGGCAGCATGCAGGAGTTCGGGGAGTGAGGGCTTTGTCATAGCGCGACCACCCTACGTCCCGGCACTGACAATCGGGCGATCACGGCGAGACAGGGGGCGGCGATCACGAGCGGGCTCCTCGGGCGGGGGTAGGGGTGCGGGGTGCGGCATGCCGTGGGTGGGGTGCAGCGGGCCATGGGCGGGGCTGCCGTGACCAAGGGGTCGTGGCGGGACGGAAATTTCCTCTGAGAAGGGTGGAACCGATCCGGCGGCTGCGGTGTACCACATGTGAAAGCGCGGTGACACAGCGCTACAGCCGATGACGCAGAGACCGGTCCCGGACCATCAGGGCCGCCCGCTTGTCGGGCAGCTCGACCTCTGCGGAGAACCGGAAGCCAGCGGAAAGGAAGGCGGCGATGGAAGGGATGTTGCGCAGGTCGGGTTCCGCCAGTACGCGCATGCAGTCGGGTCTGCGGTCGAGGATCAGGCCGGCCACGGCCCTGATGAGCACACCGCCCAGGTGCCGCCCCCGGTCCCGTGCGGGACCGATCAGCAGGTGCATGCCCATGTCGTGCGGCAGCACGGCGCAGTGGCGGGCCAGCGGATCGAGGTCCGCCCGGTAGATCTCCCAGTAGCTCATCGGCTCACCGTTGAGCGTGCCGAGGCACGGCATGCTGCGTCCGTCGCCGCCGAGTTGAGCCCGCAGATGGCCGGCGGTGACGGACGGAGGCCCGGCCAGCTCCCAGAAGGCGGAGACAGCGGGGTCGTTCATCCAGCCCGACAGCAGCGGCACGTCGCGGTCGAGACGGACGGGGGCGAGGCGGAAGCTGCCCACGGAGGTACGCACCGGGCCCCAGTCGCCGACGTCGTCGAGCAGCCCACCGCTGCGGGCGTCGGGGCCGCCGTCGGCGGTCGCATCCGGGAGAGCCACGAGGACGCTCCTTCCGAGAGGTGGAAGAGCCGGGAGGTTGAGAGCCAAGAGGTGAAGGAACGCCAAAAGAGGCGGCGGAACAGCCAAGAGGCCATGGAACAGAGCAGATCAGGATCGAAGGGGATTGGCGATGGTGACATAGACGGACTGGGTGTCGACCGGGCCGATCAGCTCGTCGAGGCCGTACAGCCGGGTCAGCAGGTTGGCCTTGCAGCGCAGTACCGGTGAGTCGAGCAGTCTCCCGGGCAGGGTGCTGCGTGTCCGGTCGGGACCGCGGGAGACCTCCTCGAGGTACCGGCGGAAGGTGGCGAGCAGCAGGCGTTCGTCGGCGAGGCTCTGGGAGCCGAACGCACCGATGAGGCCGAAGACGTTGTTGATGGCGAGGTAGTAGGTGAACCGCTCGTCCGTGACGTCGTCGGAGACGAAGGTGTCGCTCTCCTCGCCGATACCGGGCAGCCGGGCGTCGAGTTCGGGGCGCCGGGAGGCACGGAAGTAGTAGCCCTGGTTGTCGCGGTACCGGCACCCTGCGGGCCAGCCGTCCGCGTCCAGCAGAACCAGGGTGTTCTGCTGATGCGCCTCCAGAGCGATGCCGGCCTCCCCGTCCAGCCACAGCACGGGCAGCACCACCTGGTGCAGATAGCGAAGAAACCATTGGACGGCGACGACCGGACGAGGCCTGCCGGTGCGGCTGGCGAGGCGGGTGACGAGTCCGGCCAGCCTCGACGACATGCCGTGAGCGGGCGCCTCGGCGTCACGGCAGGTGCCGGCGGCCGTGGCTGCGCCGGAGCCCGGCCCGGCGCAGGGGCGGGGTGAGAGAAGCCCGGCCACGCAGGCCACGTCGTCCTCGGGCCGGAACGGGTTGTGCCGGATCACGACGTCGAGCCCGGGCACGGGTTCGCCGTCCGGGGTGTCCACGGCGAGCCAGGCGGGGTCACGAACGACGTCGAAGCCGGGGTGCGCTGCTTGCCACTGCTGGGCGAGGCCGGTGCGCAGCAGGCGGTGGACCTCGACGCCGCGGTGGAGTTCCTTGCGGAGGTTCTCCCTGCGGGAGTTGGTGATGCGCAGACCGAGCGAGAGCTTCAGCATCGCCGGGGCGCCGGTGCGGTGGACGGTGCGTACGGAGGAGGTGGGGTGCCAGGGGCTGCCGTGGCTGCCGAGCGGGCGCAGCAGCCCGGCATCCAGCAGCGCTGTGAGTTCGGGGCGCTGCTGGAGCTCGCGCAACTGCCAGGGATGCACGGGGAGGGCCGTGCAGCCGTCCGGCAGGGGGAGCCCGGGGCCGGCAAGACGCTCGGTGAGACGGGCCGCGGGGACTCGGCGTCCGCGTTCGGTCCAGGCGGAGTCGGAGACGAGAACGGAGGGGGCGATGGCCACCCAGTGCAGGGGGAAGGCACCGCGCAACTCGGGTGAGTACGGCGCTGCTTCGGCGTCCGAGAGGCCCTCGCGGCTCTTCGGGGCCGGATGGAGCGGGTGCCCGAGGACGAGCGCCTGTTCCGCAGTGAGGAAGAGGTCGGGACCGTCGTCGGGGTGGTTACGGCGGTTGGTGATGAAGGTGGCGGTGCGGCGCACGGAATCGGCGACGCGGGCCACGAGGCCGATGCCGTCGTCGGTGATGCGGTGTCCCGTCGCGGCACCGGCACGATCGTCGCCCTGCATCTGGGGGCGGCCGGTCGCGTTGACGGCCTCCCTGCTGAGCAGGGCGGCGACCAGAGTGGCGTCGGCAGGCGGTGCGTTGTGCGGGGCATGGGCCAGGCGGGGGTGGCCGAAGCGGTGCCATCCGGTCGGGGACCAGTACAGGACAGGGACGAGCAGGGCCGTGCCGCTGGCCGGCAGGGGGATGTGCAGCGTGGACCCGTCGGGGGCGGGCAGGCCTGCTTCGCGGACCCAGCAGCGCAGCAGGTTCTCCACGCCCGCGGCCTCGGCCGCACGGTACGCATCGGGGTGCGCCAGGGGGTCCGGCGCCGGGTCCCGGTACCCAGCGGCGTCCAGGGGCGCGCTCGCCCGGTGCGGCAGCACAGCGTTCGCGGAGCGGGCCGCGCCGTGCGTGTCGCCCGGGCCGGAGTTTCTCGCCCGGAGTGAAGTGCGGTCGTGCGGGGCAGGGATGGGGTGCAAGGCGGCTCCTCGTGGGGTCGGTCGGCCAGGTGCCGGCGCGGTTTTGGGGCGTTCTATGGCCGTCGTCGCTGCTTCCGGGCGACCGGGCGGAGTACCGCCCCGGACGAGCAGCCGCCGGTCGTTACTCGGTGGGACGGTCCCGGGCGCCGGCCGCCCGTCACCTCGGGCACGGGCTACGGCCATGGGGCGGAGCAGGGCTGCGGCACGAGCGGGCGGTCTGCTCGGAGTCGGGCGGACGCGGCTTCCCCGGCATCCCCCAACCCCGGGCTCACCTCTGTGGATTCCGCCATCGCTCTCCGCCCTCCGCCTGTCCCGGGCCGGCCACAGCTGGGGGCTCCGTGCACGGACAGCGGTCCCCCCACCGCTACCAACCGGTGATGGTCGAGCCGGTTACGGGTTGCCTCAAGATCCGTGCCGTGACGGAACCGTTGCCGTTCCGTCGGAAGTCCCCCACAGCGACCGCATAGTGTGTGGTGCCGTTCCAAGGCCGCGAGCCGGTCCGGACTCCATATGCGGGGGCGGGGGCGGCAGCGCGGTCGAAGCACCACGTTCGTCCACTTCAGGGGGATTCACACCATGCGACTCTCACGGCCGTCTTCCATTACGCGCAGAGGGGGCAGGCCGCGCCGCAGAACCTCCCCCGTCCTGGCCGCGGTCGCGCTGGCCTCGGCTCTCGCGCTCACCGTCACGGGGTGTGAGTCGGGTGACGAGAAGGCGGCGGGCGGCGAAGCCTCCGCGACGGCCACGTCCGACGACGACAAGCTCCAGATCCCGGACGACATCAGAGACCGGCTCAAGGAGCACGGGATCGACATCGACAAGTGGAAGGACGGGGCCTGGAAGGACTGGAGCAAGGACGACTGGCTGCGCGAGGCCAACGACTTCATCAACCCGATCATCGAGGGCCTGTGGGACCCGGACCGCATGCGGGACGCGGAGGAGCCGGAGCAGGAGGTCGACGAGAGCGACATCTCCGGTGATCAGGGCGTGACGGACCCGACTCCAAAGCCGGTGCAGGCGAAGGCCGTGCCGCCGGAGTACCACGCCAACGCGCCCACGGCCGGGAAGGTGTTCTTCGACTCCCCCGAGGGCACGATGGTCTGCTCCGCGACGGTCGTGAAGGACCCGGCAAACCCGGGCAAGTCCAACCTGGTGTGGACGGCCGGCCACTGCGTGCACGCGGGCAAGAAGGGCGGCTGGTACCGCAACATCGCGTTCGTTCCGTCGTACAACGACGCCGGCCGGTCGGCGAAGGAGCTGGAGGGCGCCACCAAGGAGGAGGTCGCTCCGTACGGCGTCTGGTGGGGCGACTGGGCGCAGACCTCGGACCAGTGGATCGAGCAGGGCGGCGCGACCGGCGGTGACGGCGCCTCGTACGACTACGCCGTCATTCATGTGACGCCGGAGAAGGGCGGCAACGGCAAGTCGCTGGAGGAGACGGTCGGGTCGGCGCTGCCGGTGAACTTCGACGCTCCGGCGGTGCCCAACATCAAGAGCATGACCGCGATCGGGTACCCGGCCGCGCCTCCGTACGACGGGCAGACGCTGTACCAGTGCCAGGACAAGCCGGGCCGACTGTCGATCAACGTGTCCGACCCGACGATGTACCGCATCGGGTGCAGCATGACGGCCGGTTCCTCCGGTGGCGGCTGGATCGCCACGGGTGCGGACGGCAAGCCGGCGCTGGTGTCCAACACCTCCATCGGCCCGGTCACCTCGGGCTGGCTGGCCGGCCCGAGGCTCGGCAAGGAGGCCAAGGGCATCTACCAGGCGGTCAGCGACAAGTTCGCCGGTCAGTGACCGGCACTCCCCTTCCGCTCGCCGCCCGGCGGGCGGAAGGGGTCCGCGGTGGCTCCGGTCACCGCGTCCGCCGCTCGCATCCATGAGGCTCGGCGCGGCGGGTCAATTCCCGTGCAGTAAAGACATTCCGCTTCAACGGGGGTCATCACAGCATGCGTTCCATACGTACGTCCGCTCCGCGCAGGCGTGGGCGTCGCGGCGTCGTCGCCGCCACCGGACTCGTCGCCGCCCTGGCGCTCACCGCGACCGCGTGCGGCGGTTCCGGTGAGGACAAGGCGAGCGGCAAGCCCGAGGCCACCACCTCCCAGGCCGCCGACAACGACACCGGCGAGGTCCGCATCCCGTCCGACATCGCCGACCGGCTCAAGGAGCACGGCGTCGATGTGGACAAGTGGAAGGAGGGCGGCTGGAAGGACTGGGACAAGGACAAGTGGCTCCGTGAGGCGAAGGACTTCGTCAACCCGGTGATCGAGGGCCTGTGGAAGCCGGAGCGGATGATGTCCGCGAAGGAGGCCGACAAGCGGATCACCACCAAGGACGCCTCCGCCGACCAGGGCGTGAGCGATCCGGAGCCGGCGCCGGTCACCGCGCAGGCCGAGAAGACCCCGTACCACCGCAACGCCGCCCCGGTGGGCAAGGTGTTCTTCGACTCCCCGGAGGGCCCGAGCGTCTGCTCCGGCACCGTCATCAAGGACGTGAACCACCCGGGCAAGTCGAACCTGGTGTGGACCGCGGGCCACTGTGTGCACGCCGGCGGCAACGGCGGCTGGTACCGCAACCTGGTCTTCGTCCCGGCCTACAACGACTACGGCAAGTCCGAGGCCGACCTCAGCAACGCGAACCCCACGGAGATCGCCCCGTACGGCAACTGGTGGGCGGACTGGGCCGCGACCTCCAACGGCTGGATCAAGGGCGGCTCGGAGACGGGCGGTGCGGGTGCGGCGTACGACTACGCGGTGCTGCATGTGAAGCCGGAGCAGGGCAGCAAGTCCCTGGAGGAGACGGTCGGCGCGGCGCTGGACGTGGACTTCTCCGCTCCGTCCGCGGCCGAGGCGGGCAAGATGGGTGCCTGGGGCTACCCGGCCGCTCCGCCCTACAACGGTCTGAAGATGTTCAAGTGCCTGGACACGCCCGGCCGTCTCTCGCTCAGCTCGAGCCTGCCGACGATGTACCGCATCGGCTGCACCATGACGGGCGGCTCCTCCGGTGGCGGCTGGTTCCGGGTGCTGAACGGCAAGACGGTGCTGGTGTCCAACACCTCCATCGGCCCGACGGACAACACCTGGCTGGCCGGTCCGCAGCTGGGCCGGGACGCCGAGGCGCTGTACCAGAGCATGAGCAAGAACTACGGCGGTCAGTGACCCCGGCGCGCGACGGCGCGGCCCGTACCACCCGGGCATGGTGAGGGCCCGCCCCCTGCCGGAGCAAGGGGCGGGCCTTCGCGCTGGTTCGGACGGCGGATCAGCCGACCGTGGCGCCGAGGCACACGGAGCCGGATGAGCCGGCCGTTACCGGAACGTCCGGCCGGGTCAGCCGGCCGTCGCCGGGACGTACGGGGCGAGCTCCGACGCGAGTTCCTCGTGCACCCGGACCTTCAGCAGGGTGCCCTCCGCGGTGTGCTCCTCGGAGACCACCTCGCCCTCGTCATGGGCGCGCGCCACGAGCTTGCCGTGGGTGTACGGCACAAGCGCCTCGATCTCCACGGCGGGGCGGGGCAGCTCGCTGTCGATCAGCGCCCGCAGCTCCGCGATGCCCTGGCCGGTGCGCGCGGAGACCGCGATGGAGCGCTTCTCCACCCGCAGCAGCCGCTGCAGGGTGAGCGGGTCGGCCGCGTCCGCCTTGTTGATCACGACGATCTCCGGCACGTCGGTGGCGCCGACGTCCCTGATCACCTCGCGCACGGCGGCCAGCTGCTCCTCCGGGTTCGGATGGGAACCGTCCACCACGTGCAGGATCAGGTCGGCGTCGGCGACCTCCTCCATGGTGGAGCGGAACGCCTCGACCAGGTGGTGCGGCAGGTGCCGCACAAAACCGACCGTGTCGGCCAGCGTGTAGAGCCGGCCGCTCGGGGTCTCGGCCCGGCGCACGGTCGGGTCGAGGGTCGCGAACAGCGCGTTCTCGACCAGCACGCCCGCGCCGGTGAGGCGGTTGAGCAGCGAGGACTTTCCGGCGTTGGTGTAGCCCGCGATGGCGACGGACGGCACCTTGTTGCGCCGGCGCGTCTGACGCTGGATGTCGCGGCCGGTCTTCATCTCCGCGATCTCCCGGCGCATCTTCGCCATCTTCTCGCGGATCCGGCGACGGTCCGTCTCGATCTTGGTCTCACCGGGGCCACGGGTGGCGAGGCCGCCGCCCTTGCCGCCGCCCATCTGCCGGGACAGCGACTGACCCCAGCCGCGCAGCCGCGGCAGCATGTACTGCATCTGCGCCAGGGAGACCTGCGCCTTGCCCTCTCGGGACTTGGCGTGCTGGGCGAAGATGTCGAGGATCAGGGCCGTGCGGTCGATGACCTTGACCTTGACGACGTCCTCGAGGTGGATGAGCTGGCCAGGGCTGAGCTCACCGTCGCAGATGACGGTGTCCGCGCCCGTCTCGAGGACGATGTCGCGCAGCTCCTCGGCCTTGCCGGAGCCGATGTAGGTGGCCGCGTCGGGCTTGTCGCGGCGCTGGATCACGCCGTCGAGCACGAGGGCGCCCGCCGTCTCCGCGAGGGCGGCCAGCTCCGCGAGGGAGTTCTCCGCGTCCTGCACGGTTCCCGAGGTCCAGACGCCGACGAGCACCACCCGCTCCAGGCGGAGCTGCCGGTACTCGACCTCGGTGACGTCCTCGAGCTCGGTGGAGAGGCCCGCGACGCGGCGCAGCGCCGCACGGTCGGCGCGGTCGAGCTGATCGCCGTCGCGCTCTCCGTCGATCTCGAAGCTCCAGGCGACGTCCTCTTCCATCAGGGCATCGGCCCGAAGGCCCTCGGGGTAGGTCTGCGCGAAGCGCTTGGTGTCCTGGGAAGGGGAAGAAGAGGAGGTCATTGGGTCCTTACGTCGATGGGAAACCGTTGGCGACGGACTGGAGCTTCGGGCACCTGAGCGGTACGCCGGAGCCGGTCGGCGACCGGATCCGTCACTGTCCACAACGCGGGAGTGCCCCTCGGGATTCCCGGGAGCCCCCTGTCGCGGGGACCTGACGATGGTCGCACGGTACGACCCGTCTCGTCACCGTCTTATTTCCCGTGCCGGGCCGGACCCAACCCGGTCGCTACGTCCGGGCACCCAAGTATCACGAGGCGTGTCCCGTCATGCGCGGACCGCCCCGCACGGTCGCGGCGCTGCGGCACGAGCGAAGCGCTGCGTCACCGTGCGAAGCGCTGCGTCACCGTGCGGAGCGGTCCGCCGATGGGCGGGCGATCCGTAAAGACGCCGGCGCCCCCAGTGGGGCGGGCCGTCACCCGTTGCCGTGATGCCGCGCGCCCGCGGGTGCGCCGGTCGGGGTGGACTTCGCCGAGCGCTTGGTGGGCTTCCAGTCCGGGTGGCCGGGCATGGGCGGGGTCTTGGCGCCGTAGAGCCAGCCGTCCATGAACGTGGTCAGGTCGCGCCCGGCGACCTCGGAGGCGAGCCGCACGAAGTCCGCGGTCGAGGCGTTGCCGTCCCGGTGCCGGGTGACCCAGCGGCGCTCCAGCTCCTCGAAGGCGGTGCGGCCGATCTCCTGGCGCAGGGCGTAGAGGACGACCGCGGCGCCGCCGTAGACGTTCGGCCGGAAGATGCTGATCTTCTGGCCGGGCTTCGGGCCCTTGGGGGCGGCGGGCGGTCCCCCGGCGGCCCGCCAGCTGTCGCTGGCCTCGTAGGCGGCCTTCATCCGGGTGGTGAGGGACTTGCCCGCCTTCTCCTGGGCGTACAGGGCCTCGTACCAGGTGGCGTGGCCCTCGTTGAGCCACAGGTCCGACCAGGTGCGCGGGCTGACGCTGTTGCCGAACCACTGGTGGGCCAGCTCATGCACCATGATCGACTCCACGTACCACTTGGGGTAGGCGGGGTCGGTCAGAAGTTCCCGCTCGAAGAGGGACAGGGTCTGGGTCTCGAGCTGGAAGCCGGTGCTGGCGTCGGACACCAGCAGGCCGTAGGTCTCGAAGGGGTAGCGGCCGACCTTGGCCTCCATCCAGGAGATCTGCTCCGGGGTCTTGGCCAGCCACGGTTCGAGCTCGGCTCGGTGCTTGGTGGGCACGACGTCGCGCAGCGGAAGCCCATGCGGGCCGGTGCCGTGCAGCACGGTGGAGCGCCCGATGGACACCTGGGCGAGCTCGGTGGCCATGGGGTGAGCGGTCCGGTACGTCCACGTGGTCGTCTTCCGGGTGCGCTCGACGTCGGCCCGCATGCCGTTGGCGACGACCGTGTGCCCCTGCGGCGCGGTGACGCGGAAGGTGAACATCGCCTTGTCGGAGGGGTGGTCGTTGGACGGGAAGACCAGGTGGGCGGCGTCGGCCTGGTTGGCCATCGCGAGGCCGTCCGTGGTGCGCACCCAGCCGCCGTCGCGGCCCTCGGCGGGCACCGGGTTGCTGGTGTGGCGCACGGTGATGCGGGTCCACTCGCCCTCGGTCAGCGCCTCCTTCGGTGTGACCACGAGGTCCTCGCCGGCCTTGGTGAAGGACGCTGCAGTGCCGTCGACCTCGACGGAGCGGACGGTGCCGTGGGCGAAGTCGAGGTTGATCCGCTCCAGGTCGGCGGTGGTCCGGGCGTCGATCGTGGTGACCGCCTGGAGCGGCTTGTTGTTGGTGCCGGGTAGCTCAGGGTGACGTCGTAGGACGCCACGTCGTAGCCGGGGTTTCCCAGGTGCGGGAAGAGGCGGTCGCCGATGCCGAGGGGTACGGCGGGGGCGGTCGCGGCGACGAGGCAGACGGAGACGGCCGAGGCCAGCAGTGCCGTGGCGGCCCGGCCGCGGCGGGTGCGCAGCAGCGGGACGGCCGGCGTGGGACGCGTGCGGGAGGCCCGGCTGGGGGCGGCTTGGCTGTGGGGAGTGAGCAGCATGGCCCCACGGCTATCAACGCGCCTGCGCCCCACGGCGACGACGCGCTCCCGGCCCACCCGATCGGGTAATCGAATCAACGGCCGGGTGCGCCGAGTGCCGCCGCCGGACTGTGCCGAACGGGCGAGCCCGGTCTCCGGAGCGAGCACGGTATCCCGAGCGAGCACGGTATCCGGAGCGGGCCCCTATCCGGAGCGGGGCCGGGTTGCGGTCAGCGGGCCGTGGTCTGCGGCTGCGCGCGGCTCACGTCGTACACGCCGGGCACCTCGCGCATGGCGCGCATCAGCGCGGGCAGCCGGGCGGCGTCCGCCAGGTGCACGGTGTAGGTGTGGCGTACCTGCTGCTGGGCCGGCGGTTCCACCGTCGCGGAGACGATCTCGGCGCCCTCGGCGGCCATCGCCTCGGTGAGGTCGGCGAGCAGATGGGGCCGGACGAACGATTCCGCGACCAGGGTGACCCGGCACTCGGCGCCCTCGCCCCAGCGCACGCCGACCTCCGCGCGCCCGGCGCTCTTCATGCGCGCCACCGCCGCGCACTCCACCCGGTGCACGGCCACCGCGCCCCCGCGCACGACGAACCCGGTCACCTCGTCCGGCGGTACGGGAGTGCAGCACCCGGCCAGGCGCACGGGGGTGCCGGGCCGGTCCACCAGCACCTGAGCCGCGGCGGAGCGATCGCCCGCGGCGCGGTCGCCTGCGGCCCGGTCTCCGGCGGGACGCCCGGCGGACTTGCCGGAGCCGCCGCGGCCGGGGCCGGGGCGTCGAGAGTCGCGTCCGGAGCCGGTACGTCCGGAGCCGTGCTCGGCCGGGCTCGGTCCCGGGGTCTCCTCGCCGGGGCGCGGCGGCGCGGGCTTCTCGGCCTTCTCGTCCTCGCTCGCCGCCGCCTCGTCCCGGTCGGGGTGGGCGGCAAGCCAGCGCTGGATGGCGATGCGGGCCACGGGGGTGTGCGCGTGCTCAAGCCACTCTCGCGACGGCTCGGAGGCGGGGTCCTGGCCCATGAGGAGCTGAACGGTGTCGCCGTCCTTCAGCACGGTGCTGAGGGTCGCCAGCCGACCGTTCACCCGGGCCCCGATGCAGGCGTGCGCGTCCTCGCCGTAGAGGGCGTACGCGGCGTCCACGCAGGTCGCGCCGTCGGGCAGGCCCAGGGTGCCGCCGTCGGGGCGGAAGACGGTGATCTCGCGGTCCTGGGCGAGGTCCTCGCGCAGGGTGGACCAGAAGGTGTCCGGGTCGGGCGCGGCCCGCTGCCACTCCAGGAGCCGGTTGAGCCATCCGGGACGGGTCGGGTCGGCACGCTCCCCGTCGCTCGCGGACTGCTCCTCCGGCGGTGCGGCGTAGGGGTTGCCGAGGGCGACGACGCCGGCTTCGGCGACCTTGTGCATCTGGTGGGTGCGGATGAGGACCTCGACGACCTGACCGTCCTCGCGTGCCACCGCGGTGTGCAGCGACTGGTACAGGTTGAACTTCGGTACGGCGATGAAGTCCTTGAACTCGGAGACGACGGGCGTCATACAGGTGTGCAGTTCGCCCAGCACGCCGTAGCAGTCGGCGTCCTCGTTCACCAGGACCAGCAGGCGCCCGAAGTCGGCGCCGCGCAGCCGGCCGCGTTTGCGGGACACACGGTGCACGGAGACGAAGTGGCGTGGCCGGATGAGGACTTCGGCGGCGATGTCGGCCTCGCGCAGCACCTTGCGCACCTCCTCGGCGACCTCGGCGAGCGGATCGTCCGCGCGGGCCGCGTTGCGGACGATCAGCTCCCGGGTGTGCTCGTACTCCTCGGGGTGCAGGATCGCGAAGACCAGGTCCTCGAGTTCCGTCTTGAGCGCCTGGACGCCGAGGCGTTCGGCGAGCGGGATCAGTACGTCTCGGGTCACCTTGGCGATGCGCTGCTGCTTCTCGGGGCGCATCACGCCGAGGGTGCGCATGTTGTGCAGCCGGTCGGCGAGTTTGATCGACATCACGCGGACGTCGTTGCCGGTGGCCACGAGCATCTTGCGGAAGGTCTCGGGTTCGGCTGCGGCGCCGTAGTCGACCCTCTCCAGCTTGGTGACGCCGTCGACGAGGTAGCGGACCTCCTCGCCGAACTGCTCACCGACCTGATCGAGCGTCACATCGGTGTCCTCCACGGTGTCGTGGAGCAGAGAGGCCGTCAAGGTCGTGGTCTCCGCGCCGAGTTCGGCGAGGATCAGGGTAACGGCCAGGGGGTGCGTGATGTACGGCTCGCCGCTCTTGCGCATCTGCCCGCGGTGCGACGACTCGGCCAAGAGGTAGGCGCGGCGCAGGGGTTCGAGGTCGGCATCGGGGTGGTGGGCGCGGTGGGCCTCGACGACATGGCTGATGGCGTCGGGCAGCCGGTCGCGGGTGGTCCCGCCGCCGAGCAGCGCGGCACGGCCCAGCCGCCGCAGGTCCAGACGGGGACGGGCCTTCCTCCGGGTCCCGGCAGGTGTGACATGACCTGACGTCACCGGGCCTGCGGCGGCGGCGTTCAGGGCGGGCGGGAGGGGATGCTCGGTCTCCGCGTTCATGGGCACCTCCGGCTGGTCGACCGGCGGACGGGCGCCCCAGGGCGGACTCGGGCTGAGGGAACGGTGTTTGTCCCCCGTCCGGGCCGGTGCTTGATGCTACCGAGCCGAACCCGCGCGGCTGACCGCCTCTCGGAGAGCGTGAAACGGATCACCCATTCGAGCGACGACCGGATCGGGCCAGGGCGTCACCGGCCGGCGGTGGTCATTACGGCGATTGGCCGCCCGGGGGCCTCGGCTCGGCATCCGCCGACGCCCGCTCGGGGCGCCTCGGCTCGGCACCCGCCGACGCGACGCGAACCCGCCGCGCTTGGACCAGTGCGATCCCGCCATGCTCGACCCGATACGGCCCCGCCGCGCTCGATGGGGTGCGGCCTCGCCGTGCTCGGTGCGGCCCCGTCGCGCCCCGCATGGTTCCGCCGTTCGGGCCGCCGCCGCACGCCGCACGGTCCCGCCACTGGGCACGCCACGCGGTTCCGCCACTCGGCCAGCCGCCGCACGCAGCTCGGCCCGCCGCGCCGTCCGGCACGCGGCGCGCCGCACGCGGGACCCCCGAGGGTCAGCCCCTACGGCCAAGCGCAGTAGCGCGGCCCGCCGCGCCTACCTCCCCGCGATCTCCAGCCACTCCGCGTCGATCTCGCCCTCGGCGACGATCACGGCCGGGCCCGTCATCTCGATCTCGCCATCGGGGCGTTCGGTGATCACCAGCGTGCCGCCCGGGACGTCCACGGTGTATGTGGCGGGGGTGCCGGTGACGGCCGGGTCGACGCCGTCGCGGCGGGCGGTGGCCACGGCGACCGCGCAGGCGCCCGTGCCGCAGGAGCGGGTCTCCCCGGCGCCGCGCTCATGGACGCGCAGCGCGACATGGCCGGGGCCGCGGTCCACGACGAACTCCACGTTGACCCCGTCCGGGTAGGCGGAGGCGGGGCTGAACGACGGAGGCGCGAGCAGGTCGCCCGCGTGGGCCAGGTCCGCCACGAAGGCCACGGCGTGCGGGTTGCCCATGTTGACATTACGGGCGGGCCAGCTGCGCTCGCCGACGCTGACCGTGACCTCGCCCTCGGGCAGCCGTGCCTTGCCCATGCCGACGGTGATGTCCCCGTCCTTGGCGATGTGCACGGTCTTGACGCCTCCGCGGGTGGCGACCGCGAGGTCCCCCTCGGCCACGTGCCCGGCGCGCTGGAGGTAGCGCGCGAACACGCGCACGCCGTTGCCGCACATCTCCGCGACGGAGCCGTCGCCGTTGCGGTAGTCCATGAACCACTCGGCCTGGTCCGCCATGCCCCGGGCCTCGGGATGCGCAGCGGACCGCACCACGTGCAGCAGCCCGTCGCCGCCGATGCCGGCGCGGCGGTCGCACAGGGCGGCCACGGCGGCGGGAGGCAGGTCGACGGTGTTGTCGGGGTCCGGGACGATCACGAAGTCGTTCTCGGTGCCGTGCCCCTTGAGGAAGGCGATCCGCGTGCTCATTCCTCGATCGTACGGGTTCGCCGCGACGGCCGGCCGGTGGCCCGTGCCCGGTGCTCCTCGCGGCCGGCGGCTCGTGCTCGCCACTCCTCGCGGCCGGGCCCCGTGAGCGGGCGGCCGTGAGCGGGCGGGTCAGCGGAGCCGGGCGACCCGCCAGACGGCCAGGGCGACCACGGCGGCGACCATCACGGCGTAGAGGGCCACCACGCGCCAGTCGGCCCGGCGCCCGGAGCCGCGGGCCGGCAGGCCGGGCCAGGTGTAGCCGACCCTGCGGGCGGCCATCATGCCCCAGCCGGCCGCGCAGGAGCAGATCAGCAGGCCCAGCATGGCGATGACCGCTCCGCTGTCGCCGAAGTCGAAGGCGAGCGGGAAGGCGAACATCAGGGAGCCGCCGGCGGCCAGCCCCACGATGGGGGCGAGCTGCCACAGGCGCAGGCGCCGCTGCGGGCGCAGCTCGACCTCGACCTCGTCGCCGCCCGCGAACACCTCGTCGGGCTCGGGGCCGTCATCGGTCACCCCGCCCTGCGTCTCCTCGGGTCCGTCAGGGCTGAGACGGTCGTTCTCCTGCTCCGGCGCACCTCGCTCGGTGGTGAGGTGTTCGGTGCTTTGTGCGGTGTCGCGAGGGCCGGCCTCCATCGCCACGCGCCCTCCCAACTAGGACTCCACTTGGTCGATCGAAGCTCGATGATGGCACGGCCCCGCAGGCCTGGATGACGGCCTGGGCGTCCCGATGCCATGACGTGATCAGGCTGTAACCGGTCGTTCGATCAACGACAGCGCGAGCTGCGGAAGTTCCCCGCGGTCGGCTGCCGCCCCACTCAACCAATGCACCCGCGGATCGCGCCTGAACCATGAATCCTGACGGCGCGCGAAGCGCTTGGTGGCACGGATCGTCTCGGCCCGCGCCTCCTCCAGGGTGCACTCCCCGGCGAGGGCGGAGAGCACCTGCTGGTAGCCGAGCGCGCGCGAGGCCGTACGCCCCTGGCGCAACCCTTGCGCCTCCAGTTCCCGCACCTCGTCGACGAGACCCGCCTCCCACATCCGGTCGACGCGACGGGCGATCCGCTCGTCGAGTTCGGCGCGCGACACGTCGACGCCGATCTGGACGGTGTCGTAGACCGAGTCGTGGCTGGGCAGATTGGCGGTGAACGGCTGCCCGGTGATCTCGATCACTTCCAGTGCGCGGACGATCCGGCGGCCGTTGCTGGGCAGGATCGCCCGGGCGGCCTGGGGGTCCGCGGCGGCGAGCCGGGCGTGGAGCGCTCCGGAGCCGCGCAGCGTGAGCTCCTCCTCCAGGCGGGCCCTGACCTCGGGGTCGGTGCCGGGGAACTCCAGGTTGTCGACCGCTCCTCGGACGTAGAGACCGGAGCCGCCGACCAGGATGGGCCAGCGTCCCGCGGCGAGCAGCGCGTCGATCCGCTCCCTGGCCATGCGCTGGTACTCGGCGACGGACGCGGTCACGGTGACGTCCCAGACGTCGAGGAGGTGGTGGGGCACGCCGCCGCGCTCCTCGGGCGTCAGCTTGGCGGTGCCGATGTCCATCCCCCGATACAGCTGCATGGAATCGGCGTTGACCACCTCGCCGCCGAGCTGCTGAGCCAGGAAAACACCCAGATCGGACTTTCCGGCCGCAGTCGGTCCGACGACGGCGATGACGCGGGGGGTGGAGGGTGCGCTGCTCACCCGTCCAGTCTCCCAAACCTCAAACGCTGCTCTCGATCGAGTTACGTGACGCGGCCGCCGCAGGGTCGTTGCCCGTTGCGAGGTTCCTGCCGCCGGATCACGAAGGCGGCCGCCCGTGTCGCGCGAACGGACGCACCGGGCTGCGCGGGATATCGCCCGCACGAGTAACGTATGGAGTGGATATGGGCGTTTTTGCACGGCTTCTCCGGAGGTCGAAGGGCACGGAGGAGGCGCGGACCGCCGGGACTCAGATGGGCGAGGCAGCAGCCGAGCCGAAGCAGGAGGACGCGGCCGAGGCCGGCACCGAAGCCGCTGCCGGGATGGGATCGTCCGAGGGGCCGGAGGCGAGCGAGCCGGCGGCGGAGACCGGCGAGGCCGACGGCGCGAGGAGCGAAGCCGACGGCGCGAAGAGCGAAGCCGACGGCGCGAAGAGCACCGAGAGCGTCGAGATCCCCAAGCAGCAGTCCTCCGAGGCGGCCGGCACCGGGACCGGTGAGGGCGCCCGCACATAACTGCCGCGAGGAAGGTGGACCATGGGTTTCCTGGACCGTATGAAGGACAAGCTGGGCCCGGCCAAGGGCAAGGTCTCGGACCTCGCACAGCAGCACGGGGACAAGATCCAGCACGGTCTGGACAAGGCCGCCAGGACCGTCGACCAGCGCACCAAGGGCAAGTACAGCGACCGGATCGAGTCGGGCACGGGCAAGGCCAAGCACGCCATGGAACGGCTCGCGCACAAGAAGGACGACGGCACGGACACCGGCGGCACCACGCCGCCGGCCGGTCCCCCGCCCGCCTCCTGAACGGCATCACCGCACGACAGCAGCACATCGGCACGACAGCACGACAGCACGAAACGGCGGACGGCCGCGAAGCCCGGCAAGGGCTTCCGGCCGTCCGCTATTTCGTACCCGAGCGCCGAAGCGCCGAACGCCGCGCTCCGCGCTACGACCAGCTCGCCACGATGTACCCCACCCCGTAAGGGGCGTCCTCGTAGCGCAACGCGCCCTCCAGCGCGCCGTGTTCGGCCGCACCGGCCAGCACCTGCCAGGGGGCCCGGCCGGACACCTTCAGCTCGCGCGCCACTTCGGTGTCCAGCGCGCGCAGGGCCTCGATGTCGGCGGCCCCCAGGGCTCGGGCTGCCTCCGCGTCGAACGGTGCCGCCCGCTCGTCCAGATACCCCGGCGCCTTGAGCGTCCGGCAGGCGCTGGCGTCGCCCATCACCAGCAGCGCCACCCGCTCGGCACGCGCGGCGATGTCCCGTCCCTCCTGGATGCACCGCTCGGGCGTGAGAAGTTCCCCGACGCCGACTCCCTCGACCGGGGCGTCCGCCCAGCCGACGTGCTCCAGCAGCCAGGCGCCCACGGCGAGCGCGTACGGCAGCCGCCGGCCGCCGGCCGGAGCACCGTCGTCCGATCCGCCGCCGGGGCGGCCCAGGCGCACGTCGAGATCCACGCCGAAGCCGCGGAAGGATCCCGCGGTGCCCTCCGGGTAGGTCTCGACCTGTGTGCTCTCCACGGGGCCGACGACCACCAGTCGGTCGGGCCGGGCGGCGGCGAGCACACCCAGGGCATCCGTGCAGGCGGCACGCGCGGCGTCCAGCTCGGGCGCCGCCCCCGCGGCGACCTCGGGCACGAGCAGCGGCGGACACGGACAGACTGCGGCGGCGACAAGCATGATCGGCAGCGTAGCTCGCCGCCGGCGGGACCGCGCCACCGCGTGCACCGCCTGCGCACCACCTTTGCACCGCCTCGGCGAGCTTGCCGAGGAAACCGCAGGGAGCACCCCAGCGGCGCCCCGGGAGCAGGCGGGAGCGGTCAGTCGCAGCCGCAGCCGCTCGCCGCCGCGGGCAGCGGTTCCGGAACGCCGACCTTCGGCAGCCCCAGCATCACGCCCGTGGGCTGTGCCGCCTGCTCGGTGTTCCGCTTCTCCCAGGCGTCGCCCGCGCGGGTGCGGCGCACGTCGAGCACGGGGCCCTCGGCGAGGAGGTGGTGCGGCGCGGCGTAGGTGACCTCGACGGTGACCATGTCGCCGGGGCGCACCTGCTGCTCCGGCTTGGTGAAGTGCACCAGGCGGTTGTCGGGGGCCCGGCCGGACAGGCGCTGGGTGGTGTCGTCCTTGCGGCCCTCGCCCTCGGCGACCATCAGCTCCAGGGTGCGGCCGACCTGCTTCTTGTTCTCCTCCCAGGAGATCTCCTCCTGGAGGGCGACGAGCCGCTCGTAGCGCTCCTGGACGACCTGCTTGGGGATCTGGTTGTCCATCTCGGCGGCCGGGGTGCCGGGCCGCTTGGAGTACTGGAAGGTGAAGGCCTGGGCGAAGCGGGCCTCGCGCACCACGTGCAGCGTCTGCTGGAAGTCCTCCTCGGTCTCGCCGGGGAAGCCCACGATGATGTCGGTGCTGATCGCGGCGTGCGGGATGGCGGCGCGGACCTTCTCGATGATGCCGAGGAAGCGCTCCTGCCGGTAGGAGCGGCGCATCGCCTTCAGGATCGCGTCCGAGCCGGACTGCAGCGGCATGTGCAGCTGGGGCATCACGTTCGGCGTCTCGGCCATGGCGGCGATGACGTCGTCGGTGAAGTCGCGCGGGTGCGGGGAGGTGAAGCGGACGCGCTCCAGACCGTCGATCTTGCCGCAGGCGCGCAGCAGCTTGCTGAACGCCTCGCGGTCGCCGATGTCCAAGCCGTAGGCGTTGACGTTCTGGCCGAGCAGCGTGATCTCGGAGACGCCCTCGGCGACCAGCGCCTCGATCTCGGCGAGGATGTCGCCGGGGCGGCGGTCCTTCTCCTTGCCGCGCAGCGCCGGGACGATGCAGAAGGTGCAGGTGTTGTTGCAGCCGACGGAGATCGACACCCAGGCCGCGTACGCGCTCTCGCGGCGGGTGGGCAGCGTCGAGGGGAACGCCTCCAGCGACTCGGCGATCTCGACCTGCGCCTCCTGCTGGACCCGGGCGCGTTCCAGCAGGACCGGCAGCTTGCCGATGTTGTGCGTGCCGAAGACCACATCGACCCAGGGGGCCCGCTTGACGATGGTGTCGCGGTCCTTCTGCGCCAGGCAGCCGCCGACCGCGATCTGCATGCCGGGGCGGCGGGCCTTCTTCGGGGCGAGGTGGCCGAGGTTGCCGTACAGCTTGTTGTCGGCGTTCTCCCGGACCGCGCAGGTGTTGAAGACCACCACGTCGGCGTCGCCGTCGGAGCCCTCGGGGGCACGGACATAGCCCGCGTCCTCCAGCAGCCCGGCCAGGCGCTCGGAGTCGTGGACGTTCATCTGACACCCGTAGGTGCGTACTTCATAGGTGCGCGTGCCGCCCGCTGCCTGGCTCCGGTCGATGCTGCTCATGCATTACAGGGTAGGCGCTCTGCACGGTGCCCCCGGCCGCGCCGGCGGCGGCCCCGGCCGACCCCGGCAGGCCGACCACAGCAGGCTGGGGCCGGGCCCGGATCGTGCGAGGGACTCAGCCGGGCCCGGATCGTGCGAGGGACTCAGCCGGCCCCGGCCGGCCCCGCATCCTGCGGCGGACTCAGCCGGCGCCCGGCTCGTCCTCCGGCACCCACCCCTGCCGGCGCAGCACCCCCGCGACGTCCGGCGCCTGGTAGTGGTCCCCCTTGAGGACCTTGCCGTCCGCGCGGCGGGTGACCGAGCCGTCCGGACCCAGCTTGGTCATGTTGGAGCGGTGGATCTCGGCGATCACCTCGTCCAGGTCGATGCCGTGGACGAGCGCCGTGCCGTACGCCGTGTACACGAGGTCGGCCAGCTCGTGGGCGAGCCGGTCGAGCGGGCCCTTGACCGAGACCTCGGCCACCTCCGCGGCCTCCTCGGCGAGCAGGTCCCCGCGGAAGGCGGCGAGCTCCGGCGAGACCTTGGTGGGCACGTCCCGGATGTCCAGCCCGAAGGCACGGTGGAATTCACGGACCAGGTGGACGGGCGATGAGCTCATGCGGCCGACTGTAGCGGCCCTCACCGACACTCCCCGCCGGTCCCTCCCCGGCCCTCTGTGAGCCCCACCCTGGTCAGAGGGTGTGCGGGCTGGCAGGATCGCGCCCATGCCCATCGCGCTGTCCCGTATCGGCAGGCGCCGTGCCCTGCAGGGTGCGGCCGCCGCCGTCGTCGCGCTCGGACTGCTGCTGTGGTGGGTCGCCCCCTGGCGCGAGGAGCCGCCCGGCGGGACGGTCACGCTGAGCACCGGCACCCGTGCGGGGGTGTACCAGAAGTACGGCGAGCTGCTGCGCTCGTCCCTCGACAAGCACATGCCCGACCTCGAGGTGCGGCTGCTGACGAGTGACGGCTCCCAGGAGAACGTGCGGCGGGTGGCGACCGGGCAGGCCGACTTCGCGATCGCGGCGGCCGACGCGGTGCAGACGTACCGGCTGAGCGGGCGGTCGGGCGCCGACCGGCTGCGCGGGGTGGCCCGCCTCTACGACGACTACGTGCAGCTCGTCGTCCCGTCCGGCTCGGACATCCGCACGGTCGCCGATCTGCGGGGCAAGCGGGTCGCCATAGGGCCGCCCAAGTCGGGCGTCCGGCTGATCGCGAACCGCGTCCTCGAGGCCGCCGGCATCGACCCGGAGAAGGACATCCAGCCGTCCTCGGACGGCATCGACGTCGGCCCCCAGCGGCTCGGACACGGCCTGGACGCCTTCTTCTGGTCGGGCGGGGTGCCGACGGACGGGCTGAAGAAGTTCGCCGAGAACTCCTCGCTGCGGTTCGTGCCGATCCCCGCGAGCCTGGTGGCCGAGCTGCACGAACAGGGCGGCGGCACCCGGCACTACCGGGCGACCAACATGCCGGAGTCCGCCTACCCGGGCAGCCAGCACGGCGTGGCGGTGCCGACCCTGGCCGTGTCCAACCTGCTGATCACACGCGCGGACGCGGACCCCCGGCTCACCGAGTGGCTGACCCGCATCGTGCTCAGGAGCCGGGACAACATCGGAGCGCATGTGCACTCGGCCCAGCTCGTCGACGTCCGCACCGCGATCTACACCGACCCGCTCCAGCTGCACGAGGGCGCGCGCAGCTACTACCGGTCGGTGAAGCCGTAGGGCTTGGGGCCGTAGTACTTGTGGGGCTGTAGTACTTGTGGGGCCGCAGTACTGCCCGTCACCGCGCGGAGGCGTTCCTCGGCACCGTCACCGTGACCTTCAGCCCGTGCGGCTCGTGGTGGTCGTAGGTGATGGAGCCGCCGCCCGCCGCCAGCAGCGCCCGGGTGATGGACAGGCCGAGGCCCGAGCCCTTGATGTTCTGGTGCCGTCCGCTGCGCCAGAAGCGGTCGCCGATGCGGGTGAGTTCCTCGTCGGTCAGTCCGGGCCCATTGTCGGTGACGACCACACTCACCGTGTCGCCGTTGGAGCCGACGGTCACCTCGACGCTCTCGCCCTCGGGCGTGAACTTCACCGCGTTGTCGATGACCGCGTCCAGTGCGCTGGACAGCGCCACGGGGTCCGCCCAGCCGGTGGTGGGCGGGCAGTCGCCGGTCAGCCGGACGCCCTTGGCCTGCGCCGTGGGCGACCAGGCGGCCACCCGCTCCGCGGCGAGCGCCCCGATGTCGGTCACCTGCAGCTGCGGTTCGCTGTGCTCGGCGAGGGCCAGGTCGAGCAGATCGTCCAGGACCTGAGCGAGCCGCTTGCCCTCCGCCTGCACCGAGGCGATCTCCTCGTTGCCCTCGGGCAGCTCCAGGGCGAGCAGCTCGATGCGCAGCAGCAGCGCCGAGAGCGGATTGCGCAGCTGGTGGGAGGCGTCGGCGACGAAGGCCCGCTGCTGCTCCAGCACGTTCTCGACGTTGTCGGCCATCTCGTTGAACGACCTGGCCAGCCGTCTCAGTTCCGGCGGGCCGCCCGCCGCAGCGACCCGGGACTTCAGCCGCCCGGTGGCGATGTCATGGGTGGTCGCGTCCAGGATCCGCACCGGTCGGAGCACCCAGCCGGTCAGCCGCAGGGCGGCGCCGACGGCCAGCAGCATCGCGGCGGCCTCGCCCGCGGCGATCACCAGCCAGCCCTTCAGGATCCGGGAGCGCATCTGCCCGGTCGGCGAGTCGGTGACGACGACCGCGACCACGTCACCGTCCCGGATGACGGGTGAGGCCACCACCAGGCTGCGCCGCTCCCAGGGCCACACCTGCTGGGGGTCGTGGCTGCGCCGGCTGAGCAGCGCCTCCTGGAAGGCGGCCCGCACCTCGCCCGTGCGGGGCAGGTACCAGTCGTCCGGGGCGTGTGCCATCGGGGAGTCGTTGCGGTAGAAGACGCCCGCGCGGATGCCGTAGACGTCGTGGTAGCTGCGCAGCTCGCTGCGGAGCGTCTCCCGGCGCTCGTCGATGTCGCTGCCGGCCGGGTCGGAGGGCTCGGTGACGAACTGGGCGAGGGCGGCGAAGCGCGCGGTGTCGTCGATCCGGTCGACGACGACCCGCTGCTGCTGCGCGCCGGCCAGGCTGACGGCCAGCGGGACCCCCAGGGCGAGCAGCACCGCCGCCATCAGGACGATGAGCAGCGGCAGCAGACGAGTGCGCACCCGGCCCCGCTATGCCGCAGGCGCGACGAGCCGGTACCCGACTCCGCGAACCGTCTCGATGAGGGCGGGCATGCGCAGCTTGCTCCGCAGGGAGGCGACGTGCACCTCCAGGGTGCGCCCGGTGCCCTCCCAGCTGGTGCGCCAGACCTCGCTGATGATCTGCTCGCGGCGGAAGACCACGCCGGGCCGCTGCGCGAGCAGCGCGAGCAGGTCGAACTCCTTGCGGGTGAGCTGGACGACCGAACCGTTGACGCTGACCTGCCGGGTCGGCAGCTCTATGCGGACCGCGCCGAGATTCAGCTCGGTGTCCGGGGTGCCGCCGGATGCGGGCTCGTCCTGGGCGGTGCGCCGGCTGACGGCGTGGATCCGGGCGAGCAGCTCGCCGGTGTCGTAGGGCTTCACCACGTAGTCGTCGGCGCCGAGGTTGAGCCCGTGGATGCGGGAGCGCACGTCGGAGCGGGCGGTGACCATGATCACCGGGGTGCTGGTGCGCTTGCGGATCTTGCTGCACACCTCGTAGCCGTCCTGGTCGGGCAGGCCGAGGTCGAGCAGCACCACACCGAAACCGTTGCCCTCGGGGACGAGCGCCTGGAGCGCCTCCTCGCCGCTGCGCGCGTGGGTGACGTCGAACCCGTGCCGCGCCAGCACGGCCGACAGGGCGGCGGCGACGTGGTTGTCGTCCTCGACGAGCAGCAGTCTCACCAGGGCTCCCTTCGGTCCATCGGCCGTACCATCTGACTGTGGACACATCCGGTGTGCCCGCGCGTGTGCACCTTGCAGTGACGCCGATGAAAGACGACGGCGTCAAGAGGGTTCCGGTTGCGCTTCGGTACCGTTACCCGGCCGATATGAGCCCTGCTCACAAGTGCTACGACACGTGTCTGATTGCTATCGGATCGTGATGCTCAGATTCCCCTCAGATGTAATGACGCAGGTCTGAAGGATTACTACTGTCCTCCGAAACCGAGGAGGACGGAGCCTGAGAGCGATGACCGAAGTATCGGTGGCCAAGGAAGATGTGGCCGCGACCGGCGACCTGGTCGTCCTGAAGAGCGTCAACAAGCACTTCGGCGCGTTGCACGTACTCCAGGACATCGACCTGACGATCGCCCGTGGCGAAGTCGTCGTGGTCATCGGACCCTCCGGGTCCGGGAAGTCCACCCTGTGCCGCACCATCAACCGCCTGGAGACGATCGACTCCGGGACGATCACGATCGACGGCAAGCCCCTGCCCGAGGAGGGCAAGGCGCTGGCCCGGCTGCGGGCCGATGTGGGGATGGTCTTCCAGTCCTTCAACCTCTTCGCGCACAAGACCGTGCTCGAGAACGTGACGCTGGGCCAGGTCAAGGTTCGCAAGAAGGACAAGAAGGAAGCCGAGGAGCGGGCCCGCGCCCTGCTCGACCGGGTCGGCGTGGCCGCGCAGGCCGAGAAGTACCCGGCTCAGCTCTCCGGAGGCCAGCAGCAGCGTGTCGCCATCGCGCGGGCGCTGGCGATGGAACCCAAGGTCATGCTGTTCGACGAGCCCACGTCGGCTCTCGACCCGGAAATGATCAATGAGGTTCTGGAGGTCATGCAGCAACTCGCCCGCGACGGCATGACCATGATCGTCGTGACCCACGAAATGGGGTTCGCCCGTTCGGCTGCAAATCGCGTGGTGTTCATGGCGGACGGCCGCATCGTCGAACAGGCTGCGCCGGACCAGTTCTTCAGCAATCCGCGCAGCGACCGAGCCAAGGACTTCCTGTCGAAGATCCTTCACCACTGACGCGTAATCCGCGCACCCCTACTTGCGTCACCGGACACACTGACCGGGCCGCATCACTTCACCAGTCAAAGGATGTGCACCATGAAGCTCCGCAAGGTCACCGCCGCCTCGGCCGCTGTCATCGCCCTTGGCCTCACCGCCACTGCATGTGGCGGTGACGATGGCGGTTCCAACGGCTCCGGTTCGGGCGGCGGCAAGAAGATCACGGTCGGCATCAAGTACGACCAGCCCGGTCTCGGCCAGAAGACGCCGCAGGGCTACGCGGGCTTCGACGTCGACGTAGCCACCTACGTCGCGAAGAAGCTGGGCTACGAGCCGGACCAGATCGTGTGGAAGGAGGCGAAGAGCGCCGACCGCGAGACCATGCTGCAGCGCGGCGACGTCGACTTCATCGCCGCCACCTACTCGATCACGCCGGAACGCCAGGAGAAGGTCGACTTCGCCGGCCCGTACCTGCTGGCTCACCAGGACGTCCTCATCCGCGCCGACGACAACTCCATCAAGTCGCCGAAGGACCTCAACAACAAGAAGCTGTGCTCGGTGGCCGGCTCGACGTCGGCACAGAACGTCAAGGACAAGCTGGCGCCCAAGGCCGACCTGCAGACCTACCCCACGTACTCGGCGTGCCTGAGCGGCCTGCAGAACAAGGCGATCGACGCGCTGACCACCGACGACTCGATCCTCGCCGGCTACGCCGCCCAGGAGCAGTTCAAGGGCAAGTTCAAGCTCGCCGGCTTCAAGATGACCAACGAGAACTACGGCATCGGCGTCAAGAAGGGCAGCGATCTGAAGGACAAGATCAACAAGGCCCTTGAGGAGATGGTCGCCGACAAGTCCTGGCAGAAGGCCGTGGAGAAGAACTTCGGCCCGGCCAACTACCAGTACGAGCCTGCGCCGAAGATCGGCGAGATCAAGAGCTGACGCCACGGCTGAGGCAACGCCCGACGGGTGCGCCGTCCTCCGGGACGGCGCACGCGTATCCCTATACGCGGAAGCGCGGGAGATCGTGTTCGACTTTCTGAGTGATTACGACGTCCTGGGAGCCTTCTGGACGACGGTGCAGCTCACGCTGTTCTCGGCCGTCGGCTCCCTGATCTGGGGCACCGTGCTGGCCGCCATGCGGGTCGGCCCGGTGCCGCTGATGCGCGGCTTCGGGACCGCCTACGTGAACATCGTACGGAACATCCCGTTGACCGTGATCATCCTGTTCAGCTCGCTGGGCCTGTACCAGACGCTGCGCATCGACCTGGGCGCGGACAGGACGGAGTCGATCAACTTCCGGCTCGCCGTGCTCGGCCTTGTCGTCTACACCTCGGCCTTCGTGTGCGAAGCGCTCAGGTCCGGCATCAACACCGTGCCGGTGGGTCAGGCGGAGGCTGCCCGCGCCATCGGGCTGAGCTTCTCGCAGGTGCTGCGGTTGGTGGTGCTTCCCCAGGCATTCCGCTCCGTGGTCGGTCCGCTGACCAACGTCCTGATTGCACTGACCAAGAACACCACGGTGGCTGCTGCGATCGGCGTGGCCGAAGCGGCATTGCTGATGAAGGAGATGATTGAGAACGAAGCGCAATTGCTTCTGATCTCCGCGATCTTCGCCTTCGGGTTCGTGTGTCTGACGCTGCCGACCGGTCTGATTCTCGGCTGGGTGGGCAAGAAGGTGGCGGTGAAGCGATGAGTTCCGTTCTCTACGACGCGCAGGGCCCGCGCGCCAAGCGGCGCAATGTCCTGTTCACCGTCGTCTTCCTGGTGGCCCTGGCTGCCTTGCTGTGGTGGGTGTTCAGCACCCTCGATGAGCAGGGCCAGCTCGAGTGGGTGCTCTGGAAGCCCTTCTTCACGAGCAGTGAGCCATGGTCGACGTACATCTGGCCCGGCCTGCAGAACACGCTGAAGGCCGCGGTGCTGGCCGTGCTGATCGCCCTGCCGCTCGGTGCGATCTTCGGCATCGCCCGGCTCTCGGACCACGTGTGGATCAGAGTGCCGGCAGCGATCGTGGTCGAGTTCTTCCGAGCCATCCCCGTCCTGATCCTGATGATCTTCGGGCTCGCCCTGTTCGCCGAGTACACCAACGTGCCCTCGGACGACCGGCCTCTCTACGCGGTGGTCACGGGCCTCGTGCTGTACAACGCCGCCGTCCTCGCCGAGATCGTCCGCGCGGGCATTCTGTCCCTGCCGAAGGGCCAGTCCGAAGCCGGCAAGGCGATCGGCCTGCGCAAGGGCCAGCTGATGCGGCTCATCCTGCTGCCGCAGGCGGTGACCGCGATGCTCCCGGCGATCGTCAGCCAGCTCGTTGTGATCGTGAAGGACACGGCACTCGG
Organism: Streptomyces thermospinosisporus; assembly: GCF_039526425.1. Lineage (NCBI taxonomy): Bacteria > Bacillati > Actinomycetota > Actinomycetes > Kitasatosporales > Streptomycetaceae > Streptomyces > Streptomyces thermospinosisporus. The sequence continues at coordinate 932 of NZ_BAAAIZ010000067.1, read as the reverse complement.
CGGTGCCATCCTCACCTTCCCCGAGCTGCTCTCCTCGGCGAACACGATGAGCGGCTACTACGGCGCCAACGTCATCGCCAGCTTCACGGTCGTGGCCGTCATCTTCATCGCCCTCAACTTCGCACTGACGAGCTTCGCGAGCTGGTTGGAGCGCAAGCTGCGCAGCAGCAAGCGGAGCACGGGCGCGGTAGTCGGGACAGAGATGGTCGAAGACCTCGAAACCGCGGGACACGCCCCGCCTGTGGAGCCCGGGGACACCCCCAAGGCATAGGTACCACCTCCTCTCACATCTCCAGGAGGGGGCGGCGGCACACAAGTGCCACCGCCCCCTCCTCGCATGAGCGTCGTGTTCCGTGGCTGCCTTGAGGAATGGAGTCCGGCACACCTGCCCGCCGCGCCTGCTCCCGTGCCGTCCGTCTCTACGCAGGACGTTTGTGAGCCGGCGAATACAGCAGACCGGCCCTGCTGCACCCATGAGGGGAGGGTTGCAGGCAGGGCCGGTGACTGTGGCAAAGCCTCGCAGATCGTGTCCTGTGTCTGATACTCAAGCCTGATCGAGGGTCAATGCCCGTACGCTCGCCCGTATCGCGATGCGGACAACTGCGCGTCACTTGATCGGCTTGATGGAAACGCTCTGGGTGTCTCCGCTGACCGGCAGGTAGACAGACAGGGTCACGTTGGCCTTCAACTTGCCGATGATGCTGATCACCGCAGTCTTGTTGCATCCCTTGACGGTGGTCTCGTCGTCGGTGTAGCCACCACCAGGATGGGCAGCTGCGACGCGCACGCGCCACCTCTGGCAACCCTTGTAGGTCACGCGGATGTAATGGTTGCGCGTGTTCTTCATCATGAGACTGCGATACTGCTTGTCCGTGTAATGCCACTTGTTGATGGCGTCCCTTGAAGTGGTGTAGCCGTTCTTGGCCGATGTG
>NZ_BAAAIZ010000066.1:0-3489 GCF_039526425.1 Streptomyces thermospinosisporus | reverse complement strand
CAGCGCGCCGCCGAGCCCTACCCTGCGCCCTCCGGCCAGCCGCACTGGCGGCCCGGGACGCACCAGGAACCGGGTGCCGAGGGCGGCCGCGGCGAGTCCCGCGAGCACCCGCAGGACGCCGCACGCCCCGGCGACGCACCCGGTGAGCCGGGCGCGTCCGCCGAGGCCGCTCACCAGGGCCGTGAACAGGACGCCCCGCCCGCGCAGGACGGCCGGCCGCGGGCACAGAACGAGCCGGACGACCGCCCCGGCGACGGCGAGCGCACGGACGTCTCCGCCCCCGACGGCCGCCCGTCGGACGAGCAGGCCCCCGACGCCGGCTCGGGCCGCCCGCAGGACGGGGACGGTACCGACGGCGAGGCCTCCGACGGCGCTCAGCCCGCGCAGGACCAGCTTCCCGCGCCCGTGTACGACGACCACCCCCTCGCCTCCTACGTGCTGCGCGTCAACGGCACCGACCGCCCCGTCGCCGACGCCTGGATCGGCGAGTCGCTGCTCTATGTGCTGCGCGAGCGGCTCGGCCTCGCGGGCGCCAAGGACGGCTGCTCGCAGGGCGAGTGCGGCGCCTGCAACGTGCAGGTCGACGGGCGGCTGGTCGCCTCCTGCCTGGTCCCGGCGGTCACCGCGGCCGGCAGCGAGGTCCGCACCGTGGAGGGGCTCGCCCAGGACGGGCAGCCCTCCGACGTGCAGCGGGCGCTCGCCCGGTGCGGTGCCGTGCAGTGCGGCTTCTGCGTGCCGGGCATGGCGATGACCGTGCACGACCTGCTCGAGGGCAACCCGGCGCCGACCGACCTGGAGACCCGCCAAGCGCTCTGCGGCAACCTGTGCCGCTGCTCCGGCTACCGGGGCGTGGTGGACGCCGTGAAGCAGGTCGTCGCCGAACGCGAGGCCCTCGCCGCGTCCACCGCACCCGAGTCCGAGCCGGGAGCCGAGGCGGACGAGCCCCGTATCCCGCACCAGGCGGGTCCCGGCGCCGGCGGCGTCAACCCGTCGGCGTTCCAGCCCCCGAACGACCAGCCCTACGGCCAGGACGGAGGCCAGGCGTGAGCAACGAAGCAGCCACCGCGCGGGCCGCCGAGGCACTGACCGAGCCGGAGACCATCCCGCATGGCCTCGGCGCCTCCGTGCCGCCCGCCGACGCCCGCGCGAAGACAGAGGGCACCTTCCCGTACGCCGCCGACCTGTGGGCCGAGGGCCTGCTGTGGGCGGCCGTGCTGCGCTCGCCCCACCCGCACGCGCGCATCCTGTCCATCGACACCAGCCACGCACGCACGATGCCCGGGGTGCGCGCCGTCGTCACCCACGAGGACGTCCCCGGCGAGCCGGTCTACGGCCGGGGCAAGGCCGACCGCCCGGTGTTCGCCTCCGAGATCGTGCGCCACCACGGCGAGCCCATCGCCGCCGTCGCCGCCGACCACCCGGACACCGCCCGGATGGCCGCCGCCGCCGTGATCGTCGAGTACGAGGTGCTCGACCCGGTCACCGACCCCGAGCAGGCCTTCGAGGCCGAGCCGCTGCACCCCGACGGCAACCTGATCCGGCACATCCCGCTGCGCCACGGCGACCCCGACGTGGTCGGCGACGTCGTGGTGGAGGGCGCGTACCGCATCGGCCGCCAGGACCCCGCCCCCATCGGCGCCGAGGCCGGACTCGCCGTACCGCGCCCGGACGGCGGCGTGGAGCTGTACCTGGCGTCCACCGACCCGCACGCCGACCGGGACGCCGCCGCCGCCTGCTACGGCCTGGAGCCCGAACGCGTCAAGGTCGTCGTCACCGGCGTCCCCGGAGCCACCGCCGACCGCGAGGACCGCAGCTTCCAGCTCCCGCTCGGGCTGCTGGCGATGAAGACCGGCTGCCCGGTGAAACTCGCCGCCTCCCGCGAGGAGTCCTTCCTCGGCCACACCCACCGGCACCCCACCCTGCTGCGCTACCGGCACCACGCCGACAGCGAGGGCAAGCTGGTCAAGGTCGAGGCGCAGATCCTGCTCGACGCGGGCGCCTACGCCGACACCTCCTCCGACGCGCTGGCCGCCGCCGTCGCCTTCGCCTGCGGCCCCTACGTCGTGCCGAACGCCTTCATCGAGGGCTGGGCCGTACGCACCAACAACCCGCCCAGCGGCCATGTGCGCGGCGAGGGCGCGATGCAGGTGTGCGCCGCGCACGAGGCGCAGATGGACAAGCTCGCCAAGAAGCTCGGCATCGACCCGGCCGAGCTGCGGCTGCGCAACGCCATGGCGACCGGCGACGTGCTGCCCACGGGCCAGACGGTGACCTGCCCGGCCCCGGTGGCGGAGCTGCTGCAGGCCGTGCGCGACCACCCGCTGCCGCCGCTGCCCAAGGACACCCCCGAGGAGGAGTGGCTGCTGCCCGGCGGCCCCGAGGGCGCGGGCGAACCGGGCGCGGTGCGCCGCGGCGTGGGCTACGGCCTGGGCATGGTGCACATGCTGGGCGCGGAGGGCGCCGACGAGGTGTCCACGGCCACGGTGAAGGTCCAGGGCGGAGTGGCGACCGTGCTGTGCGCGGCCGTCGAGACCGGCCAGGGCTTCTCCACGCTGGCCCGGCAGATCGTCCAGGAGACGCTCGGCGTCGAGGAGGTGCACGTCGCGCCGGTGGACACCGACCAGCCGCCGGCCGGCGCGGGCTGCCGGGGCCGGCACACCTGGGTGTCGGGCGGTGCGGTGGAACGCGCGGCGAAGATGGTCCGCACCCAGCTGCTCCAGCCGCTCGCCCACAAGTTCGGCATGTCCGCCGAGCTGCTGCAGATCACCGACGGCAAGATCACCTCGTACGACGGGGTGCTGTCCACGACCGTCGCCGAGGCGCTGGACGGCAAGGAACTGTGGGCCACCGCCCAGTGCCGCCCCCACCCCACGGAGCCGCTGGACGAGGCCGGCCAGGGCGACGCCTTCGTCGGCATGTCCTTCTGCGCCGTCCGGGCCGTCGTCGACGTCGACATCGAGCTGGGCTCGGTACGGGTGGTGGAGCTGGCGGTCGCCCAGGACGTGGGCCGGGTGCTCAACCCGGCGCAGCTGGCCGCGCGGATCGAGGCGGGCGTGACCCAGGGTGTGGGCGTGGCCCTCACCGAGAACCTGCGCACCCCGCGCGGTGTGATCCGCCACCCCGACCTGACCGGCTACGCCCTCCCCACGGCCCTGGACGCCCCCGACATCCACATCGTGAAGCTGGTGGAGGAGCGGGACGTGGTGGCCCCCTTCGGGGCCAAGGCGGTCAGCGCGGTCCCGGTGGTGACGTCCCCGGCGGCCATCGCCTCCGCGGTACGCGCCGCCACCGGCCGCCCGGTCAACCGCCTCCCCATCCGCCCCCAGGCGGCAGTGGTGACCAACGGCTGACCCGGCCCCGCCCTCCTCGGGGCCTCCCGGGGCCGAGGGCAACGTCTTCCGCCCCTCATGCGTCTGTTGTGGTGAAGGCCGTTGATGCTCCTATTGGCTGTCAAGCGGCTTGGAGCCAGTTGCGGTAGGCATTGGCGAG